>JASHOT010000179.1 GCA_030040965.1 Candidatus Sulfotelmatobacter sp.
GCGTGATCACCAGCCGCGTCCCGGTAGCGCCCAGCGGATGCCCCAGCGCAATCGCCCCGCCGTTCACATTCACCTTCTCGCGATCGAGTCCCAACTCTTTTTCAACCGCCAGATACTGCGCCGCGAACGCCTCATTCACTTCAATCAGATCGATGTAATCGAGCGACAGCCCGGCCTTCTGCAGCGCAATCTTCGACACCGGCACCGGACCGCGCCCCATCAGCTTCGGCTCGACTCCGGCAATGCCCCAGCCGACAATGCGCCCCAGCGGCTCGATCTGCCGCTTGCGCGCCTCTTCAATTGACATCACCACCACCGCCGCCGCGCCATCGACAATGCCGCTCGCGTTCCCTGCCGTAACAGTCCCATTCTTCCCGAACGCAGGGCGAAGCTTCGTCAAGCCTTCCATCGTCGTCTGCGGGCGCCGATGGTCGTCCTCGGTTAACTGCTCACCCGTCGGCTCGCCCTTATGATTCCGCAACGGCACCGGCACCAACTCTTCCTGAATGCGCCCAGCTTTGTAAGCCTCATCGGCCTTCTGCTGCGAGCGCAGCGAAAATTCATCCTGCATCTGCCGCGTAATTCCCTGCTCTGATCCATAGAGCTCTGCGGTGTTAGCCATGTAAGACCCGCAATACGAATCGAGCAGCGCGACCATCAGCGAATCTTCGAGCTTGCCGCCCGGAGCCAGCGTAAATCCGTCGCGCCCGCGAATTGCAAACGGCGCCTGCGACATCGCCTCCATGCCGCCGGCGAGCACAATCTTCGCCTCGTCGGTCTGGATCATCTGC
Organism: Candidatus Sulfotelmatobacter sp.; assembly: GCA_030040965.1. Lineage (GTDB taxonomy): Bacteria > Acidobacteriota > Terriglobia > Terriglobales > Acidobacteriaceae > Sulfotelmatobacter. The sequence continues at coordinate 792 of JASHOT010000179.1, forward strand.
GCCGCCGACACAATCGCCTGCATCCCCGATCCACATAGCCGGTTCACGGTCAGCGCCGGAGTCTCAATCGGAATGCCCGCGCGCAATCCTACGTGCCGCGCGCCGTACAGCGCGTCGCCGGAAGTCTGCTGCGCGTTGCCAAACACGACGTGATCGAATTCTTTCGCGTCGATCCCCGAGCGCTCGATTGCGCCCTGCGCGGCGACTGCGCCCAGTTCCTGCGCAGTGTAATCCTTCAGCTTTCCGCAATAGCGGCCAAAGGGCGTGCGCGCCCCGCTGACAATGGCAATATCTCCAGGCTTCAACATGATTTATTAAGGGCTCCGGCCAGAATCGAACCGAATCGATGAGCCAAACTTTTCAGTGTAGCAGAGAAAGAAAACATTGAATCAATGACTCAGTCATTGATTCAATGAAAGTCGATCAGATAAAAAGGTTGGTGGAAGTACGGAAAGCATGAAGATTTTAATTGATTGAATCACTCAATGATTCAATGGCCCAATAGTTACGCCACGGCGCCCGCGGCCAGCGCCGCGCCCAGAGCCACAATCTTTCCCGGCCCCTGTGTCATGGCCTGACCGAGGGCCTGTTCGACGCGATTGATCACTTCGGTGACCACGTCTACGGGATCGTATTCGGTGCGAATTACGGCCTCCGCGAGCCCGGCGGAAAACAGCGCCGGCGCCCCCTGTGGGCCGCTGCCTTTCGACGGGAAGCGCACATCTGCGATGATCTTCTTCAGTTTTTCGACTGCGAGCATTCCTTCTTTCTCCGCCGTCTCGCCGAGCAGAATCGCAATCGTCATGGTGTCGTAGCGAAATGCCAGATCATTCGACCGGATGTTGGCGGCAAACATCTGCCCCACTTTTTCCATCACCGCCTGAACTTCGGCCTCGCCATATTCCTTGATCATCGCTGCACTGCGGCCAAACTGCAGCAGCAGCACCGACAGTGACGACGCGTTCTGAACCGCACGTTTGCTCTCGGCCAGCAACAAATCGATATATGACGCCCGCTTCAGCAGACCGGATTTTTCATCGGTCACCGAAAGATTCTTCACCAGCCGGCGCAATCCCGCGTTGTTGAGCGCGATCACGATTTGCTCCGATAACGTCTTGAGCACGACCGTGTCGGCCTGCGGCCAGGTGCGCGGCCGATTGTTGACCAGCGCCAGCACTCCGACTACTTCTTCACCATCGCTCAGTGGAATCGCCAGAATCGACGCCGCTCCGATCTCCGCAACCGCCTTCTTCGCCGCCTGCAGCACGGGAGCCTTCGCCGCTTCCTGAATCGCCAGCGGTTCGTGCCCTTCGAAACCGCGCTGCAGACAAGCCGCCAACTCCGCCAGCAGAGAGGAACTGGCCTTCTTCTGCCCTTCCGCGCAGTATTCATCCATCGTGGTTGGAGACAGCCCTGCCTTCCCCATCACGGCGATACAGCGCGTCGCCTCCCAATGCACTCCGATTTCCTTGACCGCAGTGCTCAACACCGCCGGTGCTGTGCTCTGGTGATACAGCTTGCGCGTAATCTCGGCCACGCGCGTGAAACTGCGCACATCCGTTGCCGGATCGGGGGCGGCCGCTTGCGCGCCAGTCGACGCAGCCGGCGTTGCCGCCGCCGGGGGCAATGGCGCCGATCCCGCATACCGCGGCGTCACTCCTGCCGACATGTAGAGCCGCTGCAGGTCTTCGTTGCGCTCTTCTTCGCGCGGAAACAGCTCCTGAATTCTTTGCAGCCGCTCGATCGCTTTGCCGCGCATTCCGTACTGCACCAGAATTTCTGCCTGCAGCATCAAGTCCTGCAGTGTCGATGCGCCCAGGGTTCGCTGATCGACGTGCACCGGTTCGTCCTGCGGCTTCGCCGCCGAACTGAATCGCGACGAGATCACCTTGAAGCGCCCCTCTTCCACTTTCCCCTTCAGCATGTCGAGACGCTTCAAGTGCCCCGGCTCATAGGGATCGACCTCGGCCGCGCGGTCCAGGCATTCGGCAGCCTTGACGAACTCGCCGTTGGCGCAATAAAGATCGAACAACTGCAGCAGCGTCTGGCAGTAATCATTTTCGCGATTCGAGGAGTTATAAAGTTCGCTCAGGAATTCGAGCATCGGCGGCGAAGGTCGATGCGCGCGCACAATGTCCTGCATGATCGCGATGAACTGCCGCCGCTCGCCCCGCCTTCTCTGAAACTGTTCCAGTTTGCGCGCCAGGCCCACGGCGGCGTCTTCTTCATTTCCATCCAGAAACTGTCCGATCAGCGTGATCACCTGCTGCACCCGTGCCGGATTCTGCTCGAACAACTGCCAGACCAGTGGCTCGGCCTCGGCGAATCGCCCGGTCGCGAGCAGCGCTGCGGCGTAGGTCTCTTTCAACTCGAGCGTCGACTCTCCGGCATTCATCAGCGATTCCAGGATGAAGATCGCCGCTCCCGCCTGCGACTGCCCGAGCAACGTCTTGCTGTAGGCCAGCGCAATCGCCGGATCGGACGCATCTTCCTGGTACGCCCGCTCATACCACTGCCCGGCGTCTCCACCGTCGGCCGTCGCCTGCTCGGCCAAACGCTGGAAAGCCCCCGCCGCTCCCTTGTGATTTCCCAGTTCCGACGCCAGTTCCGCCACCCGCAGCAGGTTGGCCTGCGTGGGCTCCAGCGCCACGATCCGATCCAGAATCTCGCCCGTCTCCTGCTTCTTGCCCAGCTTGATCAGATCCGCCAAGGCCGCTTCATACGTGCCCACAGCCAGTTTCTTGTTCGAACCCTCCAGCAGTTGTCCGAAACGGAATTTCTGCTGCCAGGTCGGGTTCCCGTGCCGCGCCAGCTTCTTATAGGTCAGGCTCGCCCGCGTCGCGTCGCCCGCCGCGACCTGCCGCTCAAACAACTCGCCCAGCAAGCGCACGGCTTCCGCATTCCGGCTCAGCGACAGCGACAAGTCCGCCGCCAGCTGCCGCACCACGTCGTTTTCCGGATCGTCTTTCAGGACCAGCAGATATTCATCCAGAGCCTCGGCTGTCTTGCCCTTCTGCAGCAACTTCTCGGCGCGCTCGATGCGCTTGGCCAGTTCGGCTCGGTCCAATCGTTTGGTGATATCTGCCATGAAGAATTTCGGGCGGAGTTAACCCTGCTCCGATTCTAGGAGTGCGTCTCACCCCCCAGCAATGCGCCGTGCCTTCCCTGCGATTACGAAGGTCACTGGCACTGATCCATTCCTCAACGGCCGTTCCCCCGCGTTCTCTAACTCGGTGACAAAGAAAACAGAAGTTTGCCTCATCTTCGTCAGTATCAGCTTCTAATGCGCAGAACTGTGTATCCAGGGACGATTACGAACGTTTCCCAGCAGCGCCCTTCGGGATCTGAAGCACAACCGACCTCCCGCCGATAACTCCTCTGAGACTACTCCGGGGCTTCACGCGAAAGATGCGACCTTTGCGGAAGATCGGACCAACGGCAAGTCAGTTGCATAAAAAAGCAAGTCTGACTTGAGGAGACGATTAAATTCATGAAAAAGCCCTGATTCGTTGTTTTCGTTTTACTGTTCGCGGTTGCTTTCAGCGCGGCTCAGACCTACACCCAGGGCACGGGACTGACCGGTATCGATATTCTCGGTGCCCATAACAATGGCGGGCGCGGATGCGCCGGCTGCCATGCGCCTCACAGCCGCGCCGAGCGTGGTGCGGAAACGCCACGGCCATGAACAACGCTCCCGCTTTCAACGACAGCTTGTCCGGCAGCATCGCGCTGTTCGGGCAAGACGTTACTCCTCTATTCGGATACACCACCACCTTCGGCGGCGGCTACGTCGAAAACCTTCCCAGCCAGTCCGCTGCCTATTGCACCAATACCGCCGAGCTTGAGGGCATCATGATGTGCCTCGCCTGCCACGACGGCGTCGTCGCCAAAGGCCAGATGATGAACGGCCAATCCTGGGAGCAAAGAATGTCGCTTCTGCCTTCCAGCGTCTACGGAACCCGTCCCATCCCGACGCTGCTCGGCAATGACAGCGGCGATGGCAATCTCTCCGGATACACCAACGATCACCCGGTGGGAACGCAAGCCACGCTGAAGGCCGTCGGTGTATGGACCAATAACGCCACCACCACGCCGCTGACCATCACCATCAGCAACAGCGGTTCGATCAGCGGTATCACGCCCAACTCGGCAGCCTACGTCAGCTTCAACAGTAACTACGGCTTTCCCGCGATTGCCGGCAGTGCCTGGAGTTATGGCGTCTCTTTGCCGAATGGCGACACCAATCCTGGCGATGCTTTCCTCACCTGCACCACCTGCCACAACCAGCACAACATGTACGCCTACACTGCGCCGAAAGGAAAACAGTCTGGCGCAGCCATCGTCTCAGGCGGCGTGTATCCGAGTTACTTCTTCGTCAACTCAACCCTACAATCCCGGAGCCGGCAACTCGACCCCGACCCGTGCCGCTTCCACCAAGCAGTTTTGCCGGCAGTGCCACTTCACCGAATCCAACGAGTATGCTGGCATCACTACTGTCGGAACACAGTTCTAGTCTTCGTCCTCACTTAATTCTCGGGAGGGCTGTTCAGTCCCTCCCATTTTTTTGTTTCGCTTCGCGCGCAATCGCCAGACGTCACACATCAAGACATTTACATCGAACCCCGGTCATAGATTTGCCGTATAACATCGGCGGATACAGCAAAACACCGATTCACTCCGCGTCCCGAATCGGCCATAGTTTTTTCACATATAGGTTCAACACCTTCGGCAAATGTCCCGTGAGTTCGGCTCGTGTCCGGCTCAAAGCCAAAAGAGGATTCTCCGCCCCCGCAAGGTTTGATCGAGCTACTCCGCAGCTGTCTTGATCCATTTGAGCGACTTGGCGAACAAGCGGAGGAATTTTTGTGTGTTCGACTCGGCTGGTGCTGAGCACGGCATACTTCCCGTCACAACGTATACCCCTCAACGGAGTTCCGGAGGATTAATTTCTATGAAGTCCCGTGCTGTTCTCTATACCGCGATTCTTACGTTCTGCATCGCTCTATTCTTGTGCTTCTCAAATCTCGCCTGGACGCAGACTCTCACCTCCGGCGATATCGCAGGCACCATCACTGACTCTAGCGGCGCTGCAATTCCCAACGCCGCGGTCACGCTCAAGAGTAGCCAGGGCGCTAACAAAACCGTGACCTCCAACGGCACCGGCGCCTACCGGTTCTCGTTCCTGAACCCGGGCACCTATACCATCGCCGCCACCGCGCAGGGATTTCAGACCAAGGAACAATCTGTCTCCGTCAACGTGGGGCAGGCCAATACGGTGAACATCCAACTGCAGGTTGCCACTGCCAGTCAGACCGTTGAGGTCAGCGGCGTAGGAAACGTGATTCAAACCGACAACGGAAACGTGTCCACGACCATCAGCCCCGAAATAGTCTCCAACATTCCGAATCCCGGCAACGACCTCACTTATTACCTGCAGCTCGCCCCAGGCGCGACCATGAACACGCAGATGGGTTACGGCAACACTGCCGTCTTCGGAATTTCCGGCACGTCGAACCTCTTCACCGTGGATGGCATGAACGAAAACGATCCCTTCCTGAACGTCAGCAACTCGGGTGCAACCAATCTTCTGCTCGGCACCAACGACATTCAGACCGCGACCGTCGTCAATAACGGTTACTCCGGCGAATACGGCAGCTTGGCCGGCTCCAACGTGAACTACGTCACCAAATCCGGCACCAACCACTTCCACGGCAACGCGGAATACTACTGGAATGGCAGCACGCTCAACGCCAACAACTGGTTTAATAACAATACCGCCACGCCGCGCCCCTTCGATAACGCCAATCAGTGGGCCGCATCTTTCGGCGGACCGATCGTCAAAGATAAAACCTTCTTTTTCGTCGATACCGAAGGACTTCGCCTGCTCATTCCGACCGCCGAGCCCGTCAACATTCCAAGCCCGCAGTTCGAGGCGGCAACGCTCTCAACTATTCCAGCCAACGAAGTCCCGTTTTACACTTCGGTGTTTAACATCTACAACAGTGCCTCGGGCGCCAGTCGGGCCACCAACAGCCTGCCCAGCGGCGGATGTGATGGATCAGTTACTCTCGCAGGGGGCGCTCCCTGCGCGCTTCTGTTTGATTCCAACATTCATAACCTGACTGACGAATGGTTGCTCACCACGCGCGTCGATCAGAATTTTGGCACGCGCGATCACGCTTTCATCCACTTCCGCAGCGATCACGGATTGCAGGCCACCTACACCGATCCGCTGAATCCAATCCTAAACGCCCAGAGCGTTCAGCCGGAGTACGACGGACAGATTCAGGAAAATCACCAGTTCGGCACTAGCGCAGTGAATCAGTTGATCGTCGCTGGATCGTGGTACAGCGCCGTCTTCCTACCGCCGAACATCAACAATGCCATTTCGTTAATGCCCTACTCCCTGCTCTTTTCCTCCGGCCAGTTCTACTCCCCGGGGGGAGGGTCGTATGCCACTTGGCCGCAGGGACGCAACGTCACTCAATATCAGATCTCTGACGACTACGCCTGGCAGAAGCATGCCCACAGCCTCAAATTCGGCGTCAACTTCCGGCGCAACGACCTCACCGACTACACTCCGGGCGGTTTCAACGCCACCATCCCCACCGCCCTCTTCGCCAGCCAACTCAGCTTCCTTTCCGGCAGCGCTGACACCTTCGAGCAGGCTTTCGCTACTCGCAACACAGAACCCCTCGGTGTTTACAGTCTCGGACTCTATGCGCAGGACGAGTGGGCCGTTCGTCCGGATCTGAAAGTCACGTTATCTCTGCGCGCCGAGCATAATTCCAACCCCATCTGCGTAACCAACTGTTTTGCCCGTCTGGCCAATCAGTTTTCCGAGATCTCGCACGATCCCACGCAGCCTTATAATCAAGCGATCACGACCGGCCTTCACGCCGCGCTGCCGAGTTATCAGGGCCTCGCCTGGGAGCCGCGCATCGGTTTCGCCTGGCAACCCTTCGGCAGCAAAAACACCGTTATCCGCGGCGGTGGCGGAATCTTTGCCGACATCTTCCCCGGTTCGCTCGCGACCTCCTTTGACACTAACTCGCCTTTGAAAAACACTTTCGTGGTTCCCGGAGGCGCAGTCGTCGGCCCATCCGGCGCCGTGACCGTTGGCCCTCCGGTCGCTCCCGGTGTTCCCGGCGATGAAGCGTCTCTCGCCGCCGCTTCGAATGCCGCATTTGTCTCCGGATTCAGCTCGGGCTCCAACATCGGCCAGATCATTTCCACGCTTCCTGCTTCCGTTCCCTTTATCCCGCCCACCGTGGTCAACTCCGCTCACAACATCAAGTACCCCACTTACGATGAGTGGAACCTTGAGGTTGAGCAGGCCGTGGGCTCGAAGATGTCGGTTAGCGTGAACTACGTGGGCAACCACGGATCGAATCTCGCCGCCTTCAATCCGGGCCTCAACGCATTCTGTAACTCCACGACTCTCACTTACGAGTCATTCCTTCCCTCTTGCACCAGCACTCTCGGCATCAGTTCCTTCGTGGGCCTTCCGGCATTGCCTCCCGACCAGCGCTTCAGCACGGTCAATGAAGTCGGCAACTACGGCGTCTCCAACTACAACGGCGCGGTCGTCTCCTTCAATCGCCGTCTCTCCAATACGTTTCAGGTTCAGGCATCTTTCACCTGGAGCCATGCCCTTGACGACGTCTCCGACGGCGGCTTCCTGCCCTTCAACTTCGGAGCCAACACCAGCATTCTCAGCCCGCAGAACCCTTATGACTTCAAGCAGTACAACTACGGCAACGCCGACTACGATGCCCGCAAACAGTTCAATCTCAGCTACGTCTACCAGACTCCCAAAACGCACGGACTTTGGGACGTGCTGACCAACTGGACCGTCTCCGGCGTGCTCTTTTACCGCACCGGATTGCCTTTCACCGCCGTCGACGGCGACTCAACCGCCGCGCTCGGGTCCTATAACTACGGACCGGCTCTCGGACTTGATCTTTTCGCCAACGATTTGGTCGGTCCGTTGTCCTGCAGTTCCTCAGACGCCTATAGCGTCACGGGCACCAACCCTGTCTGTATGACTCCTGCCCAATTCCCCTCTGCCGTCGGACCGAATGGCATTGGGACCTTCGGCGCACAACGCCGTAATCAAATCTACGGCCCGAATTTCTTCGACACCGACATCACACTCATGAAGAACTTCCACGTCCCCCACTGGGAAAGCGCGCAGTTCCAGATCGGCGCTCAGGCTTTCAACGTCCTGAACCATCCCAACTTCGATCAGCCTGTGGGGAACATTGGCAATCCGCAGTTCGGATCGAGCATCCTCACGGTCGGCTCGCCCACCAGTATTTTCGGTTCATTCCTGGGTGCCAACGACTCGCCCCGTGCGCTCCAGATTCGAGCTCAACTTACCTTCTAACCTGCACTCTTCAAATGCGACTCGGCCCGGCGAAAGCCGGGCCTTTTTTGCACCGCTTGAACCCACGCACACTGGCGGATTTTTCGGTGCACCCACACTGACGGTGTTCAGCGCAAGGAAGCCGTGACCCACCATGGAAGAGCGGCGCTTTACGCCGCGTCGAGGGCTTGAACGAATCAGGGCTTTAGCCCCTGAGGTGGCGACGATTACCACTCAAGGCCGGCATTGCACCGGCTCCTTCTCCAAATTCGCCAGCAACGACTTCGCCTTCCGATAATCGGGATTGAACTCCAACACGCGCTGCACGTATTTCCGCGCATCGTCTTTCTGATTCGCCGAGCAAAAGGCCAGCGCCAGGTTCATCCCGATCACGCTGCGATACGGCGCGCGCGCAAACGCCCCCTGCCACAACTCAACCGCGTGCCGCAGATTTCCCGTCCTCGCCTCAATCATTCCCAGATTCGTCGCTGCCTCGTTGTCCAGCGGATCAATCTTCAGCGCTCGCTCGTAAAGCTCGCGTGCCTCGTCGTCATTCTTATGTTGCTGGTCGACAAACGCCAGCGCCGAGAGCACGGCCGCATCGTCAGGCCGCTCCGCGATCGCCTGGCGCAAGTAACCCTCCGCCATCCGCCCCGTTATATCCTCGCTGCCACGCAGCACCAGCGTTTCAAAGCCCAGCGCGAAATCCCGCGTTGTCGCTAGCTTCGTATTACTCGCCGGAAACGCCAACAGCGGCGCGCCCACACCCACTCGCACCTGCAATCGCGGCGTCGGCGGCATGTTCGGATATCGCATGATCCGGTGATCCGTCGTCTCCACATGCGCCACATCCTTCGAAGGCAGCGCCGGCATGTGGCACGTCCGGCAATCCGGCTTATCGGGATGATGTTTCACCACAAACGCCTCGCCCTGCGCTCCCTGGCCGTGACACGCCAGACACCTCCCGCGATAGTAGCTCGCCTTCTCCGTCGCAGCCGGCTCCTTATGCGGATCATGGCAGCTCCCGCACCACATCCGATCTCCCGACTGCTTCTTGCAATCGCTCTGTGACAGCGCCTCAAACTGGCTTACCGCCTGCGGCTTCTCCGGATCGTTCGTCGAAAGCAGGAAATAGTGCATGTAATCCGAGAGTCGCTCGCCTGGCCGAAAGTCATACATGTGTTTGCCCGGCTGCTCGATCGCCACCGTTCCTTCGAAGTGACACTCCATGCAAATCGCATCGCGCCGCGCCGGTTCCAGCTTCGCCGGATTCACAATCGATCCCTTGCCATTCTCCAAATGGCCGTCCCCGGTTCCATGGCAGCGCTCGCACGTGATCCCGTCATGCACAAACGGCTGACCCGCAAATTCGTTATCCGTCCCCGCGACCGGAGTCCGCATCCCGCTCGCGTGGCAATTCAGGCAACTCGCATACGCCGGCAGATTCATCGGCATCTCCACCGCGTCCGTGTACGCCGGCGTCATGTTCCACTTGCCCTCCTGCGAATACCAGTTGATCGGAGCCTCAAACCAGAAGTCATCGACGGAAAACAAATACGTTCTTCCCTTCACCCCCGAACCGATGAAATCAAGAAGCTCGCGCTTCCCCTGAAATCCTTTTTCGCTGGACCGCTCGTAGCTCATCCACACCCGCCCATCCTGCTTGTACACGCGATAACGCACGCCCGACGCCTTATGCGTGAACTCGCCGGTAATCACGCCGTCGACCGCCGGCCCGCTCGCCGTCGCCATCACCGTCTTCGAGTAGGATTTATAAATTTCCGCGTGACACGACGCGCACGCCTCGCTCCCACGTGCAGAATTCGCATCCCGCGGCGCCGTTACCGTGGCTTGCGGGATAAATGCGGGCGGAATATAAAGGAAAGGACAGGACAGGGAACCCGCCAGCACGACGGCGCTGATCGCCGATGTCGCGAGCACAATCTTCATCCCCATCCTGCCGTGATTCTAGTCGATGTGGCCTTTGGTGAACGATCGGCCTTCCGCCGCGTGCGAATCCTACTCGTGTCGCTGCCGAGCACGAAGTGGCCGATAGCGTGTCTGAAACGTTAGGCGGCAATTCCTCACTATAGAGCAGGAGTTGACCCGGGATTTCGCGCGGCGGTGCGGGCCGTTGTGCCTGGGAGGTTTTATGGCAGCAAATCCGGTACTTCAAGTCGCTAGTCTGAAAATCGTAGAGAAGCCCCAGGATTCCCAAACTCTGGTTCGACCAAAAGGTCGTATCACTGCAGCCACCTCCATAGCTCTCGAACAACGGCTGCACGACTTGATTCCGGCGTTCCGGCGTGTCGTGCTCGATGTCTCCAATGTTGACTACATCGACGGCGCTGGATTCGGCGTCCTGGCCAGCATCCACTTTGAAGCGAAATTGGCGGGATGCGCCCTGGAGATTGTGAATCCCCGTCGCCTCTCAAAAAAGTTCTGCGCAGCTGGCTGCACTCGGTCTTCGAGGGCCGCGAAGAATATCTGGGCATGACCCCGGATTGAGCACCAGGATCTCGCAAATCTGCCTTGTAAGAACTCAGCGTCGGAATCCGTTCCGAAGGGCTCGACGTCAAATCCGATTTGAAGGGCTCAGCTCTGGTTAGATGTGAAGGACTCGGCTTTAGCTAAAGGCTCAACGTTGGAAGCCGATTTGAAAGGGCTCGGCTTTAGCCGAGCCGCCTGGGCGCGCCAAAGTATAGGGCTTTAGCCCCTGAGGCCTGAATCCTTGTCATTCTGAGCGAGCACGAGCGCAGGCGAGTGCGAGTCGAAGAATCCCTGCCAATACCCGGGGGAAATGCGAAGCATCCGACAAGGAACCACCGCAAATCGTTAATCAGAACTGCTGCGGCGGATAATGCGTGCCCTTCTTTTCCGTCTTCAACATCTTCTTTTCCGCTTTTTTCTGCTGCTTGGCGTACTTCTTCTGCGCCTTCGTTGCCTGCTTCGATGCCTTGCGCGACCCTGCGGGCTGTGTGTACGGATTCTTCGACTGCGCACGAGCGAGCGGCAGGCTGGCGACAAGAACAGCCGAAAGCAACAGAGCAGATATCGTCATAATGTCGTGAAACTCCAGTGGCCTAATTCTAACAAGACCGAATGCGCCGCTAAATAGAAGAACGAGTTCCAGCGGCAAACTTGCGTAACGGCTTTTGGACGCAAACCAACTGACTGCGTACTCAAAACAGGTAGTCGCCATTTACTGACTTCGCCGAACACCCCGCACCTTCTCTGATATCCTTTTGCACTCGGGAACGTCTATCTGCACTCCGGAAACTTCTATGCGCAAATTCGCAAGCCTATCCACTCTGATCCTTTCCATTTCTCTTCGTCTTCTAGCCCTAGCCCAAACCCAGCATCCCTTCACCATCGAAGACGCCGCAACCCTGCGCAGCGCTACGGCAGTCGCCGTCTCGCCCGATGGCAAGACGATTCTTTACCGCGTGCGCTACGGCGTGGCCAAAGGTCCGGACAAGACCGACTGGCAACTCATCCCTTCGACCGGCGGCGACTCGCGCAAACTCAATGTGCCGGATTCCTTCCATCCGTCCGGCTTCACCCGCGACGGCTCCGCGCTCTACGGAACGTACGAAGTCGAAAAGAAGGCACAACTGGCCACGCTGGCGCTCGCCGCGCCCAACACGGCCGCCGCGGCCGCAGCTACGCCCGTGCCGCTTACCTCGCTGCCCAAAGGAATTGAATCCGCAAGAATCTCCCCGGACGGTTCGCACTATGCCATCCTCGCCGATCCCCGGCTTCCCGATCCTCAGGCCGACGTGCACACCGTGATTGAAGCCGGCCAAACCAGCCTCTACGTCATCAGCGCCGATGGCTCCGGCGGCGGCTGGTGGTGTCCTGCACTCCACGACGTAAACGAACTCGCCTGGTCGCCCGACGGCGCATCCATCGCCGTGCTCTCCAGCACGCCGAAAATCGGATTCCACTACGTGCGCTCCTTCATCGATGTCTGCACTGTCGGCTCCACGCGCCGTGTCGCAACCATCGACAATTCCGCCGCCGGAATCGGCTGGGTCAACGGTGGCAAAGACCTCGCATTCCTCAGCACAACCACGGAAGTGCTCACGCCCGACCATCTCTGGACCGTCCCTTCCGCCGGCGGCACGCCCCTCGACCGCACCCCCAAGCTCGATGGCAGCGCCGAAGGATTCTTTGCAGACGTTCACGGAAACGGCTGGGTGCTCGTGGCGCACGGAGTACGCTCCGATATCGAATCCTTCCAGAACAACGCGCTGTCCGTCGCCTACAGCTGGCCCGATGGAACCGTCGGCGCCATGGTCACTCCCACAATTGCCACGGCCCCCGACGTACCCGTTTTCACCGTCTCCGACCCAAAACACACGTCGAGCGTGGCCATCGCTCACGGCAACACGCTGCAGCGCATCACTACGGAAGGTGACGAGCAATTGGCGAAGATCGCGCTAGGCGAAGTGCGCGCCGTTCACTGGACCAGCAAGGAAGGAATTCCGCTCGAAGGCATCGTGACCTTCCCTTCGAACTACGAAGCCGGCAAGAAATTTCCATTTCTGGTTTTGCCCCACGGAGGGCCCGAGGCCAACGACTCGCTTCGCTTCGACATGTTCACGCGCACCATCTCCGGCATGGGCTACGTCGTTCTTCAGCCCGAGTATCGCGGTTCAACCGGATACGGCACAGAGTTCCTGAACGCCATCTATCAGCATTTCGGTGACCGCGCCTATCGCGATGTCGACAGCGCCACCGATTTCGCCCTCGCGCAGGGATGGGCCGATCCCAATCGCCTCGCCATTTTCGGATGGAGCGCCGGCGGCTTCATGACTTCCTGGACCGTCACCCAGACCCATCGCTACAAAGCGGCGATTGAAGGCGCCGGCATCACCGACTGGCTGACGTTCATGTGGACCAGCGACGTGCAGCAGATCGACTACGATGCGCGCTGGACCGACAAAGATCCCAATGCATTTTTTGCGTTCTCCGCGATCATGCACGCCGACGACGTGACCACGCCGCTGCTGGTACTGCACGGCGCCAACGACGAGCGCGTCCCGACCTATCAGGGACGAGAATATTTCGAGATTCTCGCGGCGAAAGGAAAAACAACGAGGATGGTCACCTATCCCGGCTCGCCCCACTTCCCCACCGTCTGGGAGCAGCGCCAGGACGTGTTCCGCGAAATCGCCGCCTGGCTCGCCAAATACAACCCGTAAGCCTGCA
>JASHOT010000180.1 GCA_030040965.1 Candidatus Sulfotelmatobacter sp.
CAAAATCATTTACGCCTCGCTCTATTACGACATTCGGCCCACATTCGTGGTCGATATCAGCGATCAGTTTGAAGGAAAGTTCGCCTCCATTCTGGCTTATAAGTCCCAGTTCAGCGATCAGGAGCAGGGCCGCGATCTTTTCCCTGCGCACAACGAAATTCGTTCCCGCGTTGAGACCATGGCAAGGTTTTATGGCATGCTCGGCGGGGTCACATTTGGCGAACCATTTATCCAGAAAGAAGTTGGACTGGTTGACGACCTGTTGTCCATTCCGGTGAAGTCCATTTAGCATAGCCAGAATTCAGTTTCACGCAAGGAGAATCTGCAAGCATGTCCCGTTTTCATCTCATTCTCGTCACCGCTCTTGCCCTGGCCGCCTCTGCGGCAGCACAGTCCGGAACCTGGCAGATTGATCCCAATCATTCCGCTGCGCAATTTTCTGTTCGACACCTCGGAGTGTCGACCGTGCGCGGCGCCTTCACGAAAGTGAGCGGCAAGGCGACCTACGATCCGGATCCGGCAAAAATTTCCATCGATGCAATCATTGAGGCGGCCTCAGTCGATACCCGCGTCGAAATGCGCGACAAAGATCTGCGCAGTTCCAATTTTCTCGACGTCGAAAAATTTCCTACGATTACCTTTCACTCCAAACGATCCGCCGCGGCAGGCAACGGCAAACTCCAGGTCACCGGGGATCTGACTATCCACGGCGTGACCAAAGAAGTCGTTCTCGATGTCGACGGCCCCTCGGCTCCTATCAAAGACCCGTGGGGCAACCAGCGCATCGGCGCTTCAGCCGCCACAAAAATCAACCGCAAAGATTTCGGAGTGAACGGTGCTCCCGGAGCGGTCGGGGACGAGATTGCCATCACCATCGACGTGGAGTTGATCCAGCCGCAATCGAAGTAATCAGGCTCAGTTTCGAGCTGGCTCGAGCGGCCGGACTAGACGTTACTTTTTGAGTGCGACTGCGAGCCCATCGCGGATGGGCAGGATCGTGGTGAAAAATTCCTTGGAGTCGTAAAGTTTTCGGTTGAATTCGAGAATTGCCTTGGTGTGTCCGTCCGTTGGATTCTTAGCCGCAACGCGTCCGCTCCACAAAACGTTATCGGTGACAAACAATCCACCACTGCGCAGGCGCGGCGATACCAGCCGCAAAACGCGCGGATAATCTTCCTTGTCCACATCATTAAAGATGATGTCGAACTCACCCTTCTGCTCCGACAGATACTCCAGCGCGTCGCCGGTATGGATCGTGATTCGGCTGGAAACTCCGGCGCGCGCGAAATATCCGCGGGCTCGCTCCGCATTCCTGGAATCGCCATCGGTATAGATGACTCTTCCCTTCTCCCCCACTGCGTGCGCCCACCATAGTGTCGAGTATCCAATTGCCGAGCCGAGCTCGAACACCGTGCGCGCGCTGATCATCATCGCCAGCTGCTGAAGAACCCGCGCGACGGCCGGACCGACGATGGGAATACGGTGCTCCGTCGCATAGTCCTCCATTTCAGCCAGCACTGCATCGCGCGGCGGCAACATGGAGTACAGATAGTCGTCGACCGCACCTTCGGTCACAAAGTTGTAGTGCCGCCAGCGTGGCGCTTCTTTCTTTTTCTGGATCACGCGCTCTCTCTTTCTCTTTGCAACTGGGCGCTGGACGTTTCTTTGTTGCCGATGGTCACTCCCGGCGTCATCTCGAGCACTTCGACGTTGGGGACGAGTTTTTGCAACGCTCCGGGGCGCCCTGTCAACACCGGGAATGTGCCGAAGTGCATCGGAATCACTGTCTTCGGCTTCAGAAGATTGCAGGCATATGCCGCCTCGCGCGGCCCCATCGTGTAATGATCACCGATGGGCAGCATGACGATTTCCGGCGCATAGAGTTCACGAATAATCGCCATGTCGCCAAACACATTAGTGTCACCGGCGTGATAGATCTTCACACCATTCGAAAACTCGACGACATAACCGCAGGCTTCGCCGCCGTAAATCAGATCATCGCCGTCATGAATGCCGCAGGAGTGGTCCGCGTGCACCATGGTGATTTTTATGTCGGCGACGGTCTGGGTTCCACCTTTATTCATTTCCGCAATCTGCTTCGCGCCTTTCTTTCCCAACCATCGCGCCAGCTCCGGAATACCCACCACCGTCGGATTATGCTGCTTCGCAATCTCCACCGCGTCGCCGATGTGATCCCCGTGCCCGTGCGTACATAGGAGCAGATCGACTTTCTTCACTTTCTTTTCGGAGTCCGGGCACATGGGATTGTTCATCACCCAGGGATCGATGATGACGGTCTTTCCTTCCGGAGTTTCAATGCGAAATGTGGCGTGCCCCAGCCATGTGAGTTTTATGCCTTTAAGTTTCATGGGGAGATTGCTCCTTGCCTGTGACGTTCAACTGCAGCTGAGATGCCTCAAGCGATCCGCCAGTCTACACTTGACTTCCTAGTTTAATATGAAACCCCATGACAGACCTCAAGGTACTCATCACGCGCGACGCGATCGCGAAAAGAGTCGGGGAACTCGGCGCGGACATCACCAAAGATTTCAGCGGACAATCGATCATCCTGCTCGGCGTGCTTAAAGGAGCGGCTATTTTTCTCTCCGATCTTGCGCGGCACGTAAAGCTCGATGCCACCTTCGACTTCATCGGCGTATCGAGTTACGGCAACCGGCCCAGCCCGGCAAGCGAACTGAAAAGCGGATGGGATTCAACTGGCGAAGTCCGCCTGCTCAAAGACGTCGATCAATCTCTCAAAGACAAGAATGTGATCCTGGTCGAAGACATTCTCGACACCGGCCTGACGATGACTTACCTGAAAAAGCTCCTGATGGCGCGTCAGCCGCGGTCGCTGAAAGTCGCGGCCCTGCTCGATAAGCCCTCGCGCCGCAAGCTGCCCCTCGAGGGCGATTATGTCGGCTTCAAGATTCCTGACGAATTCGTGGTTGGCTATGGACTGGACTACGCTGAAAAATACCGCAATCTCGCTGATATCTGCGTGGTGCCAAGAGAATAGTTCCAAAAGAATGATTCCGCGAGAATAGCGGCGAGAGATAACGCGATTTAAAGCGGCGCTGCTGCATCCGGCGGCAGTTGGAATTTCGGCTGCTATCATAAAAGAAATGGGTTCTGTGCTTACAAAATCAGAGCAGTTGCCGCTCGAGTCGTTATTGCTCGGCGTCGCCGACGTGCTGGCGACCTCGCTCGATCTTGATACAACCGTGCGGCGCGTCGCCGAAGTCGTGCGCAAGGTCATCGACTACGAGATTTTCGCGATCCTGCTTCTCAACGAGAAGACTCAGGAGCTGCGCTTTCGCTTCCAGGTCGGATATCCTCCCGAGTTCGCGGAACGCGTTCGCATCAAAGTTGGCGAGGGCGTGACGGGACAGGCTGCGCAGTCGCGTCAGGCCGTGCTCATTGACGATGTGACCAAGGATCCGCGTTATATCGAAGCCGTTCCCAACGTGCACTCAGAACTCGCGGTCCCACTGATCACCAAGAACCGCGTCATCGGCGTGATCGATATCGAAGCCCGCGAGCCAGGATACTTCACCGAAGAACACCGCCGCGTGCTCACGTTGGTCGCATCGCGCATGGCTGCCGGAATTGAGAACGCGCAGCTTTACACCCGGACCACTAAGCAGGCGCGCATCCTTCTGCTGCTCAACGAAATTGCGCGCGAGCTCACTTCCATTCTCAATCTCGATGAATTACTCGGCCGCATCGCCGAGCTGGTGCGGCGTTTGATCGACTACCAGATGTTCAGCATTTTGCTGCTCGATGCGTCGGGAGAAAAACTGCAACATCGTTTCTCATTACGTTTTCACGAAAATATTCATTTGAAACATGAGATTTCCCTCGGACGCGGAATTGTCGGAACCGCGGCCGAGAGCAAGCAAGCCGTGCTCGTGCCCGATGTGAGCAAAGATCCGAGATACATCGAAAGCAATCCGGAAACACGATCGGAGTTGGCCGTTCCTCTGATTTACAAGGACAAAGTGATCGGAGTACTCGATCTCGAACACACTCGTCGCGGATTTTTCACGGAAGAACATCAGAGAACTATGACGACTCTGGCCGCTCAGATCGCGATTGCGATCGAGAACGCCCGGCTGTATGAAGAGATCGAGCGTCAGGAACGACGCCTGGAGCGTGATCTCGCGCTGGCGCGCGAGTTGCAGGGACGCCTTCTGCCCCAAACGCCCCCCAAGTTATCGCATCTGGATGTCGCCGCGAAATTCGTACCGGCGCGCACCATCGGCGGCGATCTCTACGATTTCATTCCTTATTCCTTGTCCAGGCTCGGCATCGCGATTGGCGACGTCAGTGGCAAGGGCGCGCCCGCGGCAATTTATGCTGCTCTGGTGAGCGGCATCATTCGCTCTCATGCTCCCATCGAACCCGGTCCCGCGGAAATGCTGGCCGCGGTCAATCTATCGCTGGCCGAGCGCCGCATTGAGGCGCAGTTCGTCTCCATCATCTATGCGGTTTGGGACGATCAGCATCGAACTCTCACCGTCGCCAATTCAGGTCTTCCCCGCCCGATTTTTGTGCATGGCGGTAAGAATGACGTGATTGAGGCTACAGGCCTGCCGCTCGGCCTTTTCGATGAGGCGGATTACGACGAGTTCAGGTTCCGCATGAAGCCGGGAGATATGTTCGTTTTCTTCAGTGACGGCATTCTCGATGCCCGCAATCGCAAAGGCGAGCTTTTCGGTCGCGGCCGCGTCGAGCAACTCATTTCGCAATGCACCGGAAATACTGCCGATTGTGTTGTCGATCTGCTCTTCAAAGCTGTTGCCGAACACTCGGCGGGGGTTGAAACTTTCGACGATCAGACAGTGGTTTGCATTCGCGTAAAAGGCGAGACGCATTCGTCTCACAAGAAAAAATGACCGCCCGCAGTCAGTTCCCTACTTCAGAACGTCCCCCGGGTTTTATCTATCGCGAGATCAAGCGAGGCATCCTGCGCAGCCGCAAGCAATTGGTACTGCACTGCGAACGGATTCCGCTTTCGCAACTCGCTGAAGATTACGGCACTCCTCTCTATGTCTACTCTGCGTCCATGATTCGGGAGCGCTTCAATGCTTTCGACGGTGCATTTCGCGGCATTCCGCACCAGATCTGCTATTCGGTCAAAGCGAATTCGAATCTGGGCATTCTGCGTCTGTTAGCGAAACAGGGTTGCGGCTTCGACGTCGTTTCCGGAGGAGAACTCGAGCGCGTGCTTGCCGTCGACCGCAAAGCGGCCCGCAAGGTCGTATTTTCCGGAGTCGGCAAGACCCGGGAAGAACTAACCGCCGCGGTCAAGGCCGGAATCATGCTCTTCAATGTCGAGAGCGAATCCGAATTGTGGGCGTTGGCCGAGTGTGCGGGGCGAGCACGTAAAGTTGCTCCGGTCGCGATGCGCGTCAATCCCGATGTCGCCGCCGAAACCCATCCCTACATCTCTACCGGCCTGCACAAACATAAGTTTGGTGTTCCCATCGGCGAAGCTCGTGCGCTTTACGCAAAGGCCTCGGGCGCGCGCTATTTGCAGGTCCGCGGCGTCAGCGTCCACATCGGATCTCAGATCACCGATATGACGCCCTTCGGTGAAGCGCTCGCCCGCGTCGCCGATCTTGTGCGCACACTGCGCGAAGATGGTCACCGCATCACCTACATCGATGCCGGGGGCGGTCTCGGCATCGCCTACGATAAACCGGCCGAAGGCGGATTTTCCGGCTACGTCACCGCGTACGCTCGCTCGCTCGCGACCCCGCTACGCGACCTCGATGTGTGTTTGCTCCTCGAACCCGGGCGCTCGATTATCGGTCCGGCTGGCGCGTTGATCACATCGGTGATTTACAAGAAGAAGAACAACGGCAAGACGTTCGTGATTGTCGACGCGGCAATGAACGACCTGATCCGGCCAGCGCTCTACGGCGCATATCACGAAATCGTTCCGGTTGTGCGAAACCTGGAATCAACTGCGACAACCGCTGACATTGTCGGTCCAGTCTGTGAGACGGGAGATTTTTTTGCCCGCGACCGCGAACTGCGGCCGGTCAACGAGGGCGATCTCCTGGCCATCCTTGACGCAGGTGCGTATGGGATGGTCCTGGCCTCGAATTACAATTCCCGGCCCCGAGCCGCAGAGGTGCTGGTCACCGGTAAGTCGGCGAAAGTGATTCGCAAACGCGAGAAGGTTTCCGATTTATTTCGCGCCGAATTATAGGCCGGCGACCTATTCCTGCCGCTCGCCCCATTTGAACTTACTGCGCAGCACCTGAAAGAAATTGGAACCGGTGCGAAACAGATTGACCTGATGCTCCGATCGCCGGCAGCGAACGCGATCGCCATCGCGCAGATCCAAGCCAGGCTGTCCATCCAGGCTGAGATAAGCCACTTCTTCTTCACTTCGCATCAGAAGTTCAATCTCGACCGAGTCCGGAACCACCAGCGGGCGATGCGTCAGAGAATGCGGCGCGACCGGGGTAATGACAAACGCCTTTACCGACGGCATCAGCACCGGACCACCGGCCGAGAGCGAGTAAGCCGTCGAGCCGGTCGGCGTAGCGACGATCATTCCATCGGCCCGATAACTGGCCACAAATGCTTTATTGATGTGCAGGTCATAAGTATTTAGCCTAGCCAGCGCTGTCTTATTCACGACCGCGTCGTTGAACACCAGATAGCTGCCGCGCACTTCCTCGCCACGCAACAGGTCGCACTGCATGAGCGAGCGATGCTCGACTGCGGCGCGGCCTTGCGCAATGCCATCCAGCATGGGGTACAGCGCTTCGAGGGGTACCTCTGTCAAGAATCCCAGGGACCCAAGATTGACTCCGAGCAACGGAACATCCTGCGCCGCCGTAACTCTGGCAGCTGACAGCAGCGTGCCATCGCCACCGAGAACCACAACCAGATCGAGCGGTTGCTGGACCATTTGCCCGCGCGGCACGATTTCCGCGCCCGACGCGTAGGTCGATGTTTCCTGATCGATAATAACCTTGTATCCATGGCTCGTAAGCCATTCGAAAAGTCCGGGCAGGATCTGCGCAACAGATGGGCGGTTAGGCCGGGAAATAATAGCTGCGGTCTTATTGGAAGACGCTTGCGGGTTGGGCATGGCGAAAGAAGATTGTACAGAAAGTCGTCGCAAGAAGAGGCTAGAACGCACCGTAGAGAAGAAATTCCCGATTTCCTTCCGCCCCCAGAATCGGCGAATCGATCACGTCGGTTCGCACCACCGCTAGAGATGCGAGCGCGCCCCTGACTTTCTCCACTGCGGCAAGTTGCGCACTCTCGTCGCGCACAATGCCTCCCTTGCCCACCTGCTCCCTCCCCGCTTCGAATTGCGGCTTGACCAGCACAATAATCTGCCGTCCAGATCGCATCGTGGCCCCGGGAAATGCGGCATCCACCACAGCCGGCAGAATCAAAGTCACCGAAATGAAAGAAACATCGATGGCGATGAAATCGACGGTCTGGCCCAAAATCTCTCGTGTCAGATAGCGTGCATTCGTCTTTTCGAGCAATCGCACTTGCGGATTCTGGCGAAGACGGAAATCCATCTGCCCGTAACCCGTGTCGATTGCGATGACGCGCAACGCTCCATGCTGAAGCAGGCAATCGGTGAAGCCGCCGGTCGAAGCGCCGACGTCGAGGCAAATTTTGTCCTTCACATCGATCTTCCAATACTCCAGCGCATGCTCCAGCTTTAATCCGCCGCGGCTGACGTACTTTAAATCCTCACCCAGAAGCCGGATCGCAGCGTCTTTTGCGATCTGCGCTCCCGCTTTCTCCAGCTTCTGCTCATCGACCAATACTTTTCCGGCGAGAATCAGCGCCTGCGCCCGTTCCCGCGAAGCGACCAGGCCGCGATCCACAAGCAACTTGTCGAGTCGAACTTTCACGTTCACCGTTGGCGCATTCCAGAGGAGCAAGTGGGCAACCGCACAACTTCCACCACGAAAGTGCCAGCACTCGCTTCAGTGCAAAGTGTTAAAGCATCTCGTGCAGAATCACTTACGACCATACTTTGCCCTTTTTCCACAGAATTTTCCACGAACATGTTGAAAACTCTTGAAACGAAAATCATCGCCATGGCATCCGCATTGCCCTAAACAAGAAAAGCCGCCCGCGTGACGGACGGCCCTTGCAATGCTTGCTTGCGAAGAATTATCCCGCAACTTCCTCAAGCAGTTTCTGATCGATGTCAAAGTTGGCGTGCACGTTCTGCACGTCATCGTGCTCTTCGAGCGCTTCCATTAGCCGAATCATCGTTCCCGCAGCCTGCCCTTCCAGCTTGATGTAATTCTGCGGAATGAAAGCTACACTCGAAGATGCCGGCGTAATCCCAGCCTTCTTCACGGCTTCGAGAACCGTTTCATACGCCGAAGGCTCGGTGAGGATCTCCCAGTTCTCGCCGTCGTCGTTCAAGTCTTCGCCGCCGGATTCGAGAACGATGTTCATCAAGTCGTCCTCTTTCGCCGCCGACTTGGGAACAATAATGTCGCCCTTCTTATGGAACAGATATGCGACAGCACCTGCCGAGGCCATGTTGCCGCCATTCTTGCCGAAGACGTGGCGGATCTCGCTGACCGTACGGTTGCGGTTGTCGGTGTTGATGTCGAGCATGACAGCCACGCCGCCCGGCCCATAGCCTTCGAGCGTGAATTCTTCATAGACCGCGCCGGGCAGTTCACCCGTGCCGCGTTGAATCGCCCGCTTGATGTTGTCGGCCGGCATGTTCTCGGCCTTGGCCGCGACAATGGCTGTGCGCAGACGCGGATTCGAATCCGGATCGCCGCCGCCATTCTTCGCGGCGATCGAAATTTCCTTAATAAGGCGAGTAAAAATCTTGCCGCGCTTGGCATCGAGCGCGCCCTTCTTGTGCTTGATTGTGGCCCATTTTGAATGGCCGGACATAGTTCGACCTCGTGTCTAAATATCTTTCTTTAAAGAACTTTGACGCTGGATTCGCCGTTAGAGGAGATCACGGATTTACCTCATCAGCGTGCTTCGGTACACATGCAGGCGAACTCAAATTATAGCATGGCAGTGCGCGAGTATTCGGAAACTCTGCCCCAATGGTCTCGCCTTTCGAGCAGCTCGCCCGAACGTGCCTTCATCGATACCCCTTGGCGGTATTGACTCCGTTGCCCTTCCTACATAACATGCCGTGCCAAGGCGCGCCTCGGGTGCTGCGATGACTGGCCAGCTTGTCGGGCATTATCGAATTGTCGAAAAAATCGGTGCCGGTGGCATGGGCGAAGTGTTTCGCGCGCGTGACGAGCGGCTCGATCGTGATGTCGCTCTCAAGCTGATTCGGCCGGCTTCGAGTGACAACCCAGATCATCTGCGCCGCTTTGAGCAGGAAGCCCGCGCGGCAGCCGCTCTCAATCACCCCAATATTCTCGCCATCTACGATGTGGGTTTTGAAGGCAAAACGCCTTACATCGTTTCCGAACTCCTTGAGGGCAAAACTCTCCGCCAGCGCATGTTCGAAGGCCCGTTTTCGGTTCAGGAAGCCACAGCCTTTGCTCTGCAGATTGCACACGGCTTGGCAGCGGCTCATGCGCGTCACATCGTTCACCGTGACCTGAAGCCCGAAAACCTGTTCTTGACTGAAGATGGGCGCGTCAAAATCCTCGATTTCGGAGTGGCCAAACTCCAGTTACCGGAAGACAACCGCCCGCTCGAGAGCCTTACGACTGTGACCAAGTCCGGTGCCGTGGTCGGCACCGTCGCCTATATGTCGCCTGAGCAGCTTCGCGGCAAGCCGGTTGACTTTCGCAGCGACCTCTTCAGCTTCGGAGCCATTCTTTATGAAATGCTAACCGGCTGCCGCGCCTTCCGGGGTGAAACTGAAGTCGACACAATGACTGCCGTTCTGCGCGAGGAGCCGCACAATGAGGAACTGTCCGCCGGCACAATTCCCGCCCAATACCAGGACATCATCAAACATTGTCTGGAAAAAGAACCGGAAAACAGATTCCAGTCGACCAAAGACCTGATCTTCGCGTTGCTAAGCGCGTCAGGCTCCTCCCCAGACCGCGCGGTTGCACCTGCTCTCGCTCGTCATCCTCAACCGAAGCGTGCCTTTTCCCGCGCGCTGATAACCGTGCTGGGACTTGCTGTCATCGTCCTCACCGTGCTGATTCTGCGGCCGATTTCCAAGCCCTCGTATCAACGTCTCACCTTTGAAGACGGAACGATTTATTCGGCACGCTTTTCTCCCGACGGACGGTCGATCGTCTACAGTGCTGCCTGGAACAATAATCCTGTCGAGATCTTTTCAACAGTCGGTAACTCGCTGCTGGCTCAACCTCTCAATTTGAGCGACGCGAATCTGCTGGCCATTTCCCCCAGCAACGAGTTGGCAATTATTCTCCACGGTACGCATAACGGCCAGCTCGAAACCGTCGATGGCGTGCTGGCAAGTGCGCCCATGGCAGGGGGCTCTCCAAGAGAACTCCTGCCCGGCGTTCGCTGGGCAGATTGGGACGCCCAAGGCAAGCTGGCCATCGTTCATGATGTCGACGGCCACTGTCGGCTTGAGTATCCAATTGGCCATGTGCTCTATGAGAGTGCCGGCTGGATCAGCAATCTCCGCTTCTCTCCACGCTACGACTCGATCGCTGTCATGGATCATCCCGCCCTTTGGGATGATCGCGGCACGATCGCGGTGGTCGACCTTTCCGGCCACGTTCGCGCGCTGGGTGGAAACTGGAAAACCGAACACGGTATCGCGTGGCGCCCTGACGGCAACGAGATTTGGTTCACTGCCACGAACAAGGGCCATGATCTGAACCTTTTTGCGATCGACCTTTCGGGCAACGTACGCCCGCTCCTGAATCTGCCAGTAGCGGTTACTCTCCAGGATATCTCTTCCGATGGTCGCCTGCTGGTAACGCTTAATTCGAGGCGCTTAGCCATGGCCGCCAGTACGCTTCGCGGTAAGCAGGATGTCGACGTGTCGTGGCATGACTGGAACTTGGCGCACGACATTTCACTCGACGGCCAGTCCATCCTATTTGAGGATGCCAGCGAGGCAGCCGGTCCCACCTACTCGGTCGCAGTCCGCAAAATTGACGGCAGTCTGCCCATCCGGCTGGGAGAAGGCAGCGCCGGCGGACTCTCACCCGACGGCAAATGGGCGCTTTCCATCTCCACCAGTTCGACTCCGCAGGTTACGCTCCTGCCGATCGGCGCGGGACAGTCACGAACCATCAACGTCCGCGGCGTGGAGCACATCAGCAACGGCTGGGCGCGCTTTCTTCCCAATGCCCAGCAGTTCGCCATCAATGGAAGCCAGAAAACTGGTGGATCACGATGCTACGTCGTGAACTTATCCAATGGCGAATCGAAAGCCGTGACTCCAGAGGGAGTCCGCTGCGGGCCATTTTCTCCCGATGGCAAATCCCTCATCGGGGTGGGACCCAATCAATCCCTGACGATTTATGATCTGGCCGGTCGTCCAGCACGTCTGATTGCCGGCTTCGATCCCCGCTTCCACCCCCTGCAGTGGTCCACCGACGGCTCTCTTTACGGCTACCACCTCGGTGAATTTCCTAGCAAAATCTACAAAACTCAGATCGCCACCGGCAAAGAAACTGTGATCCAGGAATTAAGCCCGCGTGTTTCGGCTGGAGTAGTCACGGTGGCTCCGATCGTCGTGAATCGCGACGGCACCAGTTTCGCTTATTGCTACAATCAGACTCTTTCCAGTCTCTATCTGATTTCCGGCGTGCATTAGTGCGGCTCGCTACGTAATCTTTGGGTTGGCACGGGTTTAGACCTGAAGGAATCGTCGGTCTCAGTCGAGAGAACCCTCAAAACTTTCCGGAACATAGTGGAAGAAGATTGAAGTCGAAGTTTGCCCCTCACCAAGCCTGTCTCGATAATGCGGCAAGCGAGTTCCACGATACGCCAGCGCATCTCCCAGCGCCTGGTAAACCGTCACCGTTCCAGAGCGAGTATCCAGCCGGATAGGCCATGGCGTCGCCAACTCCGGCTCGGGAGAAAAATCAAGACCGAAGGTAATGCTGAACTCGCATTGTTCGCGGTCGATATGTTTCCTGAGTTCCGCGCCGCTCAAATATGCGGCCTGATACACATAGGAAGGTTTCAACGGCTCACCGGCCAACCGGCTTAGCGTTGCCGCAATCTGCTGATGAAAGAATCGAGCTACCGGCTCATTGTGCGCAATGTAGCGCCGAGAACTTTGCTTATCGCCAAGCGTGATCGATCCCGTACGAATCAAATATCGGTAGTAGCGGCGCAGCGCCGCGAGATGAAAAGGATGAATCAGCCCGCCAATCGGGGCATAACCCTTCTCTCGAAACCGCGCACTCGCACCGGCAAAAGAAGCCTCCTCACCGGGATCGGAATCTTCCTGCGCGCGCTCCGACAACAGGATTCCGGCATCGACGAGCAGATTGACCCCATCGCGACTCAAGCTCTCGGGCACGGGTTCGTTTGGGCGCAAGCTCCGCACCGTCTCTTCCAGTCGCGGCCCAAGCCAGAACGGAAGCCACATCGATCTTTCCAGGTCTCGAACCCACGCGATCGTGCCCTGCAAGGCAAATCGCGAACACAGCTCCCGGTCACTGGCTAGTTCTCCCGGCAGTTCATCTCCCGAGCAAAGGACGCATTCAGGATTAAGCAATAAAATCCGCCCATGCTCGCGCCTCAACCGCAGTCGGCGC
>JASHOT010000018.1 GCA_030040965.1 Candidatus Sulfotelmatobacter sp.
GTTCCACCAGCGCCTGTAACTCCGCCCACGGCACGATCTGTTCCATCTCTTCCAGAAATCGCTCCCGCCTCGTCTTCCGTCCGTACTTCTCGAACCCCGTCTGCGCCGCCAAAGTTTGCTGTCGCATTCGCCTTTTCACCTCGACTTACACCCTATATGCTCAGGCTGTGGATTGCAGAGTTCTTCAGAGGTTCCCTTGGGCCCGTTTCTAAACTAACGCCAATCACAAGGAGACTCGATTTTATGAAGAACGTTCGCGCAACAATTTTCGCACTGTTCGCAGTAACACTCAGTAGCATGGCTGCCCTGGCACAAAATACGGCCACCGGCTTGGACGCGCTTCACTCCGACACCACCGGCTACTACAACACGGCCGACGGCGCCTACGCGCTTTACTACAACACCGACGGCGGCTATGTCACGGCAGTCGGCGCCTATGCGCTTTACTCCAACACCGGCGGCGGCTACGACACTGCCACTGGGTACGGGGCGCTTTATTCCAACGCCCAAGCCTTCTACAACACGGCAGACGGCTACGAAGCGCTTTTCTCCAACACAAGCGGCACGGACAACTCGGCCACCGGCGCCTCGGCGCTTCAATCGAACACCACCGGCAACGACAACACGGCCACCGGCTACGAAGCGCTTTCCAACAACACCACCGGCGGCGGGAACACCTCTACCGGCTACTACGCGCTCGCCAGCAACACCACCAGCAATTTCAACGAGGCCTACGGCTACCAAGCGCTTTACTACAACAGCGGCGCGGACAACGCTGCCTTTGGCGCAGCTGCGCTCATCAACAACACCACCGGTGTCGCGAACACGGCCGTTGGCAACGACGCGCTTTACCAAAACACCACCGGCGAGGGCAATATCGCCATTGGAGGTTCGGCCGGGTTCAACAATGGCACCTCGGGAAACTACAACATCGATATCGGCAGCACGGGCTCTTCGGGCGATAACGAGACCATCCGCATCGGCAGCACCCAGACCTCCTTCTACGCTGCCGGAATTGACGGAGTTACAGTCAGCAGCGGCGTGGAGGTCTTTATCAACAGCAGCGGCCAATTGGGCACCGTCAATTCATCGCGCCGCTTTAAGGAAGACGTCCACGACATGGGCGAGGCCAGCAGCGCGATCTTCCGCCTGCGCCCGGTCACCTATCGGTACAAGCAGCCCTACGCCGACGGCTCCAAGCCCATCGACTACGGCCTTATTGCCGAAGAGGTCGCAGAGGTCTATCCCGACCTGGTGGTCAAAGGAGCGGATGGGCAGATTCAGACGGTGCAGTATCAAAAACTGACACCCATGCTGCTCAATGAATTGCAAAAGCAACACGAGTTGCTTGAGCAGATGGGAAAGACCATGGCGCAACAGCAGCAGACCATTCAGATATTGAAGGCTCGGCAGACGGAGACGGTCCAGTTGCTGGAGAAGCGCCTTGCGGCGTTGGAAGCTGCGCAGTCGTCGTCCGGGCTCGAAGCTCGTGTGACGATGAAATAGACGCAGGGCTGGCCCGCTCTTCCTTCACTTCAACTACAAGTCAAAATCCCCACTTCTGGCAACATCGGCCAGAAGTGGGGCACCCAAATTCGATCCCGTAGCGTTACGCATCAGTAGGCGTCTAGCTGCGCGCGGTTTGCGGTGCAGCAATCGGAACGATAGACTTATCTGGCGGCCTTCCTGCAGGCCGCGAAGTCGAGCTTACTCGACGGACAGCGGACGGGTGGCCCAGGCTTTTGATCTCGCCGACACCACCAACACCGTGGGTGCCCCATCCTTCGCGCACTTTGCGAAGGGTGGGAACGGTGCAGCCTCGAGCGCCGTTTTTAACTCCGGTGAAATCTCACGATACAAGCAGCACCGTACCCGCCCTTGCAAAAACCGCAAGGACGGGGCACCCACAGTTTCAGAATAAGATAACGAAGGCAGAATCATGCCACCCGATCGCGAAACGAAATCTCTCCCCATCCCACATTGACCTCAACCCGACCGCGTTCTCCCAACGAGTAGAACCGATAACTGCTCCACCGCCATTGTTCCGGTGACTCGACCAGCCCGCGCTTCACCGGATTGCGATGCATATAT
The DNA here is from genome assembly GCA_030040965.1 of Candidatus Sulfotelmatobacter sp. Classification (GTDB taxonomy): domain Bacteria; phylum Acidobacteriota; class Terriglobia; order Terriglobales; family Acidobacteriaceae; genus Sulfotelmatobacter. The sequence continues at coordinate 2,092 of JASHOT010000018.1, forward strand.
CTCAACTTCTCCACGCGCTTCTTCGTCGTCCAAACATTGAAATCGTAAAATCGCGCCTGCCAGAACGACCGCTCAGGCTCGTCCTCGAACAGATCCCGCTGTCGCGGATCACGCCGCTTTCGCTTCGGCAAAAGCGCCTTTGCGCTGCGCTGTTTCAAAACTTGCATCGCCGTCGATGGACTGCCCACCTCCGGCTCAGTAATCAGAAGATGAATGTGCTCAGGCATGACCACATAGCCGACCACCACGAAGCGATAACGTTGGCGTGTCTGTTCCAGAACGTTCACGAACCGGTCGCGACTGCGCGCCGTGTTCAACAAGGGCAATCGCCGGTAGCACGAGCAAGTAATAAAGTGCAAGTGGTGCGCCCCATAAGTGCGATGCAGGCCGGAAGGCATAAGAGCTTATGGTATCGGCGGCACCGTACCCGCCCTTGCAAAAAACCAAGAGCGGGGCACCCACGGTCTCGGAACGGGAAAGGAATTCGAGTTAGCAAGGGCGAGCTACCCGACCCCCTCCGATGCGTCATCCCGAACGCCCGCGCTTTTACCGGCCGGCGGAGGGATCTCGCGCGGGCTGCAACCGGCCTGGGTTACTAGGCCGTCAGCCAAATACCCGCCACATCGCTTAATTTGCCCCGCTCCCGCCCGGAACGATAAACTTAATCAGCGGCCTCTCCTGCAGCCGCGGCCGGGCTTTCTTTTGACAAACCGGCCCGACGGACGAGGCGCCGTCCCCACACAGCCGTTCCCAGGGTGAACCTATGCTGGTTGTCATGAAGGCGCACGCCACCGAAGAGCAGGTGCGCGACGTCTGCCAGAAAATCGAGAAGATCGGATACCGCGCCCACCCCATGCCGGGGGCGCAACGCACCGCCATCGGCATCACCGGCAACCGAGGCGAAGTCGAGCCCGGCACGCTCGAAGAAATGCCGGGCGTGCAGGAAGTCATCGCGGTCTCAAAGCCCTACAAGCTGGTCAGCCGCGAGATCAAAGAAGACAACACCATCATCCGCTTCGCCGGCACAGCTGCCACCATCGGCGGCTCGGGACTCGCGATCGTCGCCGGACCCTGCGCCATCGAGAGCCGCGAACAAGCGTTCGCCGTGGCCGAGCGCGTGCATAAAGCGGGCGCGCAGTTTTTCCGCGGAGGCGCCTACAAGCCCCGCACCTCGCCCTATTCGTTTCAGGGACTCGGCGAGGAAGGCCTGCGCATCATGGCCGAAATTCGCGACAAGTTCGGCATGAAGATCATCACCGAAGCCATCGACCACGAATCGCTCGACCTGGTCGAAGAGTGGGCCGACATGATCCAGATCGGCGCGCGCAACATGCAGAATTTCTCTCTGCTCAAGCGCGCCGGACGATCGAAGAAGCCGGTCCTGCTCAAGCGCGGCATGTCAGCCACGCTCGAAGAATTTCTCATGGCCGCCGAATACATTCTGAGCGAGGGCAATTACAACGTCGCGCTGTGCGAGCGCGGCGTGCGCACCTTCGCCGATCACACCCGCAACACGCTCGATCTCAGCATCGTGCCCGCGATCCAGCGCCTGAGCCATCTACCCATTCTCGTCGATCCCAGCCACGGCACCGGCAAACGCAACAAAGTCACGCCGCTATCGCGCGCGGCAATCGCCGTCGGCGCCGACGGCCTGCTCGTGGAAGTGCATCACAAACCGGACGAGGCGCTCTCCGACGGCCCACAGTCGCTCTTTCCCGATCAGTTCGACGAGTTGATGACGCAGGTCCGCCAGATCGCCGCGGTTGTCGGAAGAACCGTGCCCGGAATCGGAGTGAGGGAAACTTTAGTCGTGAGCAAATAGCATTTCGTTTGGAGACGTTATGCGCGCTGCAAGACTCTTCGTCTGCGTCGTCGTTTTTCTGCTCCTGAATCCGGCATATTCTTATGCGCAAAATATAGCGGGGCCCTGCACGGGCGCCAATAAGGCCCCAAACCTCACTCTGAAGGTCGACGGGAAGGCCCCAAATCTCACCGTGAAGGTCGACGGGGTTGACGAGCCCGTCTACCACGTGGGTTGCGATGTAAAGCCACCTGAAATCGTTTCCGAGCCCAAGCCGAGGTCCGAAAACCCGAACCCCTACGGCGCCGTTGTAGTTGCGATGGTTTTGACATCGAAGGGGGACATTGTCAACGCCAGGGTCGTAGGCGTAGAAGGCAAAGTTCCTGCCAAACAGCTGGCGAGGGCAATCGAGGCCGCGAGCCAATACAGGTTTAAACCGAGCACACTACTCGGCAAACCCGTTTCCGTCCAAATCGCGATTGAGGTTTCGTCTAATGTCCTCTAGCCGATCTGCACTGGTGATCACTGTCTTGCTAATTGGCGCAGGACTACTCTCCGCGCAAAACTCCAAACGATCTCCCGCTCCCAGCGCTGGAAAGGCGATTGACAACGCAGCCCGGGCCGCGGTTCTCGATCGAATCGCCGTGGACTCGAACCCATCCGCCACCACGGCCAGGGCGCAAGCTCCCGCCAACGCGATTCCCAGCCGGTCCTGGTTCGGTCCTATTATTCTCAGCGACACCGGCGGCGTCGATTTCGGTCCTTACGTCCGCGATCTGTATTCAAGAGTCCGTTTGACGTGGTCCGCCGGAGTTATGAGCGGCGAGTATGCCCGCCACGCCGACGCTGAAGTTGCCATCGAATTCTTAGTAAGAAAAGATGGCAGCCTCAGGTTGATGAAACTGGTTGAGTCCTCGGGCGACGCGACACTCGACCAAATCGCCTGGACAGGGATTGTCGGCTCCGCTCCTTTTGCGGTCTTGCCGCCGAACTTCACCGGCGATTCCGTCAAACTTTGTTTTCGGTTCCTTTACAACCCGAATCCGTCTGAACTGGTGGAAGCGCATCGCTCTGGCATCTTCCCGCCAATCTAGAGCCGTGCACACGCCGATGTGCCACGTCGACATATGATCAACACCGTCGCGATTTTGATTGCTTTCACCTTGCTCGCTCTTCCTTCTGCCGCAGGCCAGCAGGCTCAGCAGAAGGTCCCGCCCTGTCCTCCGTCGCCAGACTCACCGCAGAATTATCCCGACAACATGATCCGGCCCAAATACGCGAAAGATGCGCTTCGCAACGGCACTGCCGGCGCCGTCGATCTGAAAGCGGTAATCTCACCTGATGGCAAGATAAAGGACCTTGTCGTTATCAACGGCGACCCAGTCTTTTCGCTAGCAGCCGAAGCCGCGATCCGAAAATGGCGATTCTGTCCTCAGGCGCCGCACGGGCAGCCAGTTGAGTCCGTCTACAGAATTCAGGTCCGATTCAACCCCACGCTGCGGGAGGCAAACAGCGACGTCAAACTGGAATCTCCTCCGCCGGACACGCCGGCAATTCCAACGTCAAACGAGCTGCGCCGGCACGACCTCGGCTTCGACATTCACCGCGCGTCTGAACCCGGAATCGTTGGTCCGAAACCGCTCTATCATCCCGAGCCCGAGTTCTCGGAAACAGCCCGCAAAGAGCAACTCCAAGGCAACGTCGATATCGATCTCGTGGTCGGACCAGACGGCTTGCCTCGCGATCCGCAAATCATCTGCGGTGCGGAAGCGGGCCTCGACGACAACGCACTCGCATCGGTGAGGCAATGGAAATTCACCTCCGGAACGAAAGACGGTCAGCCCATCGCCGTCGAAATCGTGGTCACTGTGTCATTCAAACTTGGTCCCCACTGAGGCGAAGCTCCGATCGCTCGGACAGTTATATTCTGGGTCGACGAATTAAGAGTGTCACCAAGTGCGTATTATCTGATAATCTGATTCTATGAAAGAAACGATCATTTCCGTCACCGACGCGGCCCGCAATTTCGCCGATTGCGTGAATCGCGTTCGCTATCAGGGAATAACCTTCGTCCTGATCAAGAATGGCTCTCCCGTGGCCCGGCTGACACCCGACAACCAGGCGCTCAACGAGGAGGCAGCGTCGGTCCGAAAGCTAGCTGCCGGATTGCGCAAATTCAAACTTTCCGCCGATGAGGCAAAAGCCTGGCGCCGAGATATGCGCAAGGGCCACAGAATCCTGAAGCCACCGGTCACCAAATGGCGATAATGGAGCACTCAAGGGCATGGCAGTAATCGTTGATGCCGATGTCATCATTCGCGGCGAGCGGGAACAACTCGATCTTCCGAGATGGCTGGAGAGTCAGGCCGATGAAGGTCCGCGACTAGCCGCGATCACCATCGCGGAGCTTTGGCACGGGCTGGAGCGCGCGACTGCCGCTTACAAGCCCAGACGTGAAGCCTATCTCCGCATGATTGTCGGAAACCTGCAGATTCTCCCCTACACAGGTGCGACGGCCTTGGAGCATGCTCGTCTGTGGGCGGAGTTGGAATCGACAGGCAAAATGATCGGTTACTACGATCTCATCGTCGCGGCCACGGCATTGGAGCATGGGAGCCCGGTTGCCACCTTCAACCAGCGGCACTTTTCAAAGATTCGTGGGCTGAAGATAATCCGGCCAGCTTAGGTATTGCCGAAGTCTGATAACCTTACTTGCTTCGCCGCGAAACAAAACATCCTTGCGAAAACTCCTCCTCATCGTTGTGCTCGTTCCTATCCTCGGCGGACTCGCCTGGTGGTACTTTCGCGATCCCGGGCTTGCCGACTACGGGCCCGCGTTCCGCGAATACGCCTACGTCACCAATGGCAAGAGCAACACGGTCAGCGTGATCGATCTGCGCACCTTCGCTCTTGCCAAAACCATTGGCGTGGGCATGGGACCAACCGGCATCGCCGCCAACAGCAAAAAGAACGAAATCTACGTCGTCAACACACAATCGAACAATGTCAGCGTGATCAACGCCGAAACCAACAAAGTTGTCGCCACCATCGGCGTGCACGGCCGCCCTTACTTCATCGACGTGTCGGAAGATGGCAAGCGGGCCTACGTGGCAAACTCCGGATCGGCAAACGTGAGCGTGATCGATCTCGAAAAGCGCATCATCCTTGGCAACATTCGCGTCGGCGCCTCGCCAGGACTGGCACGGGTTTCGCCCGATGGGACCACGGTCGTCGTTTCCAATCGCGGTGACAACACGGTTTCCATCCTCGATGCGAAAAATCTGCGCCTGCGCGCGACTCTGCCCGTCTGCCAGCAGCCGGAAGACATCGCCATTCTTCCCGATTCATCGAAAGCATTCGTTGCCTGCTCCGGCTCGGCGCAGGTGGCTTCGATTCAACTGGCATCGCAAGGCAAAGCATCGCATGATGGACAAAGCGCAGCCGCCTCCGGAAATCAAAAGGACGCGACGGAGAAAAGCGGCCTTCCGGAACAGAAAGCTGCAGGACCCGCCGCGAGTCAGACCGATGCGATGCAGAAAAGCGGTGTTCCAAAAAACGACCGCGTGCTCGCACTGCTCGACGTCGGACGCACGCCCGTCAGCCTTACTCTGAAACCCGACGGCGGCGAGATGATCGTCTGCAACTTCGATTCCGATAGCATCTCGATCGTCGAAACCTATAACGACGAGGTCGGCAGCAGCCAGGAGATCGGCCACCATCCGTCGCGCGGCACGGTGACGCTCGATAACTCACGACTTTACGTTTCGAATTTCGGATCGAACAGCGTTGCCGTTTATGACATCGACATGGGCCGCCGCATCGCAACCTTAACCGTCGGCAGCCGTCCCGACGGCCTCGCCCTCACGCCGGATCAGAATTACCTGCTCGTGCTCGACACCGAGTCCGGTGATGTGACGGTAATCCAGAAACGCAAGCCGCGAAAACTCGAGCCATCGGAATACTCGCTGCTGACGCTCATTCCCGTAGGGGTGCAGCCAAATGCAATCGTCGTTAAGGCGTTCCTGATGAGCGCGAAGAAGTAACGGACGGGTTTGTGTGGGACCGCGGGTTTGTGTGGGACCGGACCCTCTGGTCCGGTCAGGTCGAGCAAAGCTCGGCTGGATCCCGCTTTACCATGCACCTGAAAGAAATCCAGCCGAGCAAAGATTCTGTTTTTTGGTCCTCGCCAATGGGACTCTTCTCACTGCGCTTCGCGAAATGACAAGGTATAGTGAAGCGTTCCCCAGCATGACGAAAAATGCTCCTCCAGGAAAACATCCCGCTCGCGCCGCTGACCACATTTCAAATCGGCGGACCGGCACGATTCTTCGTCGAAGCTAAGTCTCGCGCAGAGGCCGAAGAAGCTGTCGCATTCGCGCGTCAGCGTGATCTTCCCTTATTGGTTCTCGGCGGCGGCAGCAATCTGGTCGTCTCCGACTCGGGCTGGTCCGGCCTCGTTCTTAAGATTGCCATCGCCGGAATCGAACAACAGTCGGAGAGCGACGGCAAAATTCTTTTCGACGTCGGCGCCGGAGAACCCTGGGACCGCTTCGTTTCCCGCGCGGTCGCCGCGCAATGCGCCGGTGTCGAGTGCCTGAGCGGAATTCCCGGTAGTGTGGGCGGCACGCCGGTGCAAAACGTCGGCGCGTATGGACAAGATGTCGCCGAAACCATCGAATCGGTCGAAGTCTTCGATCGCAAAGATGGCCAGGTGCGCGAGTTATGCCGCGAAGCCTGCGGCTTCGCCTACCGCTCGAGCATCTTCAATACTTCCGAGCGCGATCGCTTCATCATCCTCCGCGTGCGCTACGTGCTCACCCTCGGCGGCGAGCCCCAGCTCGAGTATGCCGATCTGACGCGGCATTTCGCGGGACGCGAGACGCGCCCGAATCTTGCCGAAACGCGCGAGGCTGTGCGCCACATTCGCGCGCTCAAGGGAATGCTGATCGTGCCGGGCGATCCCGATTGCCGCAGCGCCGGATCGTTTTTCAAGAATCCGGTGCTCACCGAATTGCAGCATGAAGACTTGCGCCAACGCGCTCGAGCCAAGGGATTTGACGTTCCAAGCTATCCCCTGCTCGAGAAAAACAAAAAAGTTTCGGCAGCGTGGCTGGTCGAAAAATCCGGATTCTCCCGCGGATACGGCTTCGGCCGCGTCGGCATTTCCTCGAAGCATGCGCTCGCCATCGTCAATCGTGGAGGCGCTACTGCCGCCGAAGTGATCGCGTTGAGGGATCAGATTCAGCATCGCGTCGAAGACATCTGGCGCGTGCGGCTCGACCCTGAGCCCGTGTTCGTGGGCTCCTGATCGCTCCTGAACGACCGGGAACGATCGACTCGGACTTTGTTATTCCGACTCTGGGCGAATTCGATGGTGAATTTGTTTGATTTTGTCATTCCGAACCGGCGCAGCGCGGCGGTGAGTAACCTGCTTTCGGCTCGCTCGCCCGGAATGCCGGCGTATCCACGAGCGCAACTTGCTTAGGCTTCGGCGTTCTCCTATGCAGAAATTCCTGAACAAAACCGGGGCGACGGCGGTCTTCATGATTGAGGATGAGCAATTGGTGGCGGGAGGGGCGATTCCGAGCGGCGTGGCTACGATCGACTGCACTGAAGACGAAGGCAACAAGCACGCCGCCATCGCAGTCACCTGCAACCGGAGTGACGTGCTCGAACTGCTGGTGCGCGATTATTCGCGCCTCGTGTATCGCATCGCCTATGCTGCCCTGCGCAGCCATCACGACGCGGAAGACGCCACGCAGGAAACGTTTGTGCGCGTGCTGCGCTACGGCTCGAGGCTGGGGGAAGTGCAAGACCCGAAAACCTGGCTGGCGCGGATCGCGTGGCGAGTCGCAGTCGACCGCAGCCGTCGACGGGGATCATCTCGCGAGACTTCCCTCGAGAATTCGGAAAGTCTCGTGCATGAGGTGACCTCATCGGATATTCCGGCAGATGAGACCGTGCACGGAAGTCAGTTCAGGACGGCACTGGAAAAGATGATTGCGGCTCTGCCGGAAAAGCTGCGCCAGCCGCTCATTCTGTCGACGATCCAAGAAATGTCGCCGCAGGAAGTCGCCGCGACTCTTGGGATGAGTGAGGCGGCCGTGCGATCGCGAGTCTTTCGCGCGCGGCAGATTCTGAAAGAAAAGCTGGCACAGCAAATGAATCGGAAGTAGGGAGAGCAATGACCAACGTCCATCGAAAAAGCGAGCGGCTTGAGACCTCGGGCGACAGTCTCGATCGCGCGCTTGATATAGCACTCGCGCAATATGCCTCGGTCGAACCGCGTCCTGGCCTGGAAGACCGAATTCTCGCCAATCTTCGCACGGAGCAGGCCGCACCGCCGCTTGCATGGTGGCGATGGAGCTGGGCCCTCGTTGCCGCTGTCGTCGTAATCGCTTCACTTTTCGCGTGGAAATCGGCAAAGCCGTCGCATCCGGTGGTTGCAAACCATCCTGCGCCAGACCAGACCCAACCTTCAACCAGGCAGGCTGCAGCGAAAACAGCTCCGCTGGTTGCGAGCAACAAATCGATTACGAAACTCGCACCGCGCAGCGGAGACACGCAATCGAACAAGCCGCAGACCGCAACCGCTACGGCAACTCCCAAGCTGGATGTTTTTCCTTCGCCGCAACCGCTGAGCCAAGAAGAATTGGCGCTGGCACAATACGTCCGCAATTTCCCGAGCGACGCGAAGGCAGTCGCACAGGCGCAGGACGCCGATGAAAGAGAAGTTTTGGCCAAAATGCAAGCGCTGGCCAATGAATCAGGAGAATCGAACTAAGAAAGGATCATACGCATGCGAAAAACAACGCTCGTCATTATTTCGGCTTTGTTATTCATGATCGCGACATTTGGTGCCGTGAAAACCGTGCGCGCTCAGGACAATTCGAAACCATCCAGCGCAAAGGAAGATTCCGTCGACGCCTATCGCCTCGATCTTTCTTTCAACGAACTCGAGGATGGGAAAAAACTGAACACGCGGCATTACTCCATCGATTTGACCGGCGGAAGACCGGATGAGATCAAAATCGGCACCAGAATCCCGGTGGCCACTGCGCAGTCGGGCCGCGGTGAAGACCAATATCAATACATCGACATCGGGACGCGCATCGAGGCGCAACTGATTAGCCACGGTGACGAACTGCATGTAACCGGCGAGATCAGCACTGTAGACACTTCCGCCGGGCCTGAGACGAGTGCTCGGCTCCTGCCCGTCGTCCGCCAGATCCGAATTGAAGGCAGCACCGCGCTCGTCCTGGGCAAGCCCATCATCATTGGCAGTGCCGACGATCCCAACTCCAAGCGGCAGTTCGAGCTTGAGGCGACGGTCACGAAACTGAAGTAGTTTTTGTGGGGCGGGCGCCCTCGCCCGCCTCGCAATCCAAAAAGCGCCGCCGGGGTCCTGACTAGCCTGTGCCGGCTTGTTCCCGTCGAAGGGAATTTCAGCGACGTGCCAGGCGGCGCCTCACTTTACAGATCGGCAAATTTTGCCGCCTGCTTGAATATCTCCACAAACATTTTTCGCGTCAGCTTGCCCGTCTGCGTGTTCTGGTTCGACGGATGATAAGAGGCAAGCAATATTCGACCGTCGGGCAGTCGGTAATGCGCCCCATGTTTGAAGATGTAATTTTTCTTGCTGAAAGGGGACCCTCGATCCTGGGTGCCCCATCCTTCCGCGTCTTTTGCGGAAGGGTGGGAGAGATATCGTTTCAAGTAATTCAAATATGCATCGAATCCAATCTTCCCCAGCGCAACAATGACTTTTACCTGCTTTAATCCTTCCAGTTCACGATCCAGAAAATACGAGCACTCGGCCAACTCCTGCGGTAGCGGCTTGTTATCTGGTGGCGCACACCGCACCGCTGCCGTGATGTACAGATTGACCAGCGTCAATCCGTCATCACGATCGGTCGCATTCGGCTGATTGGCAAATCCAGTTTCGTACAGCACCGGATACATGAAATTGCCGCTCGCGTCGCCCGTAAATGGGCGCCCGGTGCGGTTCGAGCCATGCGCGCCGGGCGCCAGTCCCATCACCAGCACGCGCGCGTGCTCATCGCCGAATCCGGGCACGGGCTTGCCCCAATACTCCCAATCGCGATACGCGCGACGCTTCTCCCGCGCAACTTTTTCCCGATACTCCACCAGTCGCGGACACCGTGTGCACTCCACGACTTCGCGGTTGAGGATGGTCAGCCAGGACACCCGAGCATTAAAACACACAGTTCTCCAGACACTCGAAAGTGCCCCGCCATTTCCCACCTGATGCGTCATCCCGAAGCGCGGCGCTTTCTCCAGCCGCACGAGGGATCTCCCACACAACGGTCCAAGCGCGGGCTCCGCTATTTGATCGTGCCCGCGATCGTCACCGAAAGAGGATCAGTCCCGGCGGTATACGGCGATGTCGAAAGCTGCGTGATCTCCCCAGTCGCCGCATCGATGCTGTAGCCGAGAATCTGCTCGGCGTTGGAAAGATATAAATATTTTCCTGACGGATCGGCACTCATCCCCCGCGTCGCCACGCTCGCAGAAAACGGTGAACCCGCTAACGCCGTCAGCGCTCCCGTGCTGTTCTTAATGGCGTAGCCGTCGATCGTCGTGTCGTTGTTGGTCATGTAGACGTAAGCTCCGGTCACGTCGGTCGTTACCGCGTATGGGTTTGAACCGCCGGGAAGCGCCGCGCCCACCAAAGTCAGCTTGCCCGTCGTCGCGTTGAGGCTATAGGCAACAATTCCGAAGGCGCCCTCCTGGGCGCCGTTGGACGAGTACACGTAGCGCCCAGTCGGATCGACCACCACCCCCGACGGCCCGCTGGTTCCGCTCGGGGGAAGAAACGGCGATCCCGCAACCGCCGTCAACTTTCCGTTGCTCGTGTTGATGCTATAAACGCTGACCCCAGACGCAGTGTTGCAACACGCTTCCGCAGCCAGCACGAATCGTCCCGTCGGATCGACGGTCACGAAATCCGGCGCAACAATGTCCGTGGTGAAAGGAGATCCCGCAATGGCAGTCAGCACTCCCGTTTTCTGGTTGATCGTATAGCCGTAAATGCCGTCGGTGTCGATCGCCACGGCATACACGAACCGGCTGCTAGGATCAACCACCACCGAGTACGGTGTATCGCCCGAGGCAATCGTGCCAATCGATGTCAGCGCACCGGTCGTCGTGTCGACCGAATATTCGCCGATCGTATCGGTGCCGTTCCCGGTTGCCGTGTAGAGGAAGTTTCCATTCCGCGTCAGGGCCACCTGGCGCGGATTCTCGCTGCCAAATGGCGATCCGGTCACGGTTGTGAGATCCCCAGTCGATGCATTCACTGAAAGCGTGGGCACACCGTCTTCAATATCGGCAACATAAACAAACGTCGGTGTGTAAGTGATGTCCGTCGTTCCGGCGCTCACCGCCAACGCAACCGGAGACCGCCGCGCTCGCGTCGGCCCGGGAACAATCGCCGTCAACGCTCCGGTGCTGCTGGCCAGCGTAAACATGGAAACATCGCCCGACGTTTCATTGCTGGTGTAGACGAATTTGCCGCTGGGATCGACCGCAATCGCCGCCGGCGCCGTGCCCGCACTCACCGGCGATCCGGAGACTGCCGTCAGTGCACCGGTCGTTGCATTCGAGCTGAATTCTGAAACGTTGTTCGATCCGGAATTGCTCACGTACACATATTTCGATGTCGGATTGATCGCAACCGCGGAAGGCTTCGTTCCCGCCGTAAACGGCGATCCCGAGACCGCCGTCAGTGCGCCTGTGCTCGTGCTCAGGCTGAACGCCGAAACATTCGCCGAACCGTTGTTGGCCACGTACACAAACTTGTCGGACTTCGTGATCGCAAGCGCCACCGGAGTCGTGCCCGCCGTAAACGGCGAACCCGAAATCGCCGTCAACGCTCCCGTCGAACTCGAGATTGAGAATCCCGAAATGTTGTCTGACCCGCTGTTGGCCACGTAGAGATACTTTCCCGATGGATCGACCATTAATGACGCGGGACTTGTTCCCGCTGTGAACGGAGATCCCGAGACCGCAGTCAACGCGCCAGTGCTCGTATTGATGCTGTACGCCGAAATGTTTCCCGATGTTTTGTTCGCCACATAGAGATAATCGCCCGACGGAGTCACGGCAGCGGCAGCCGGTCCGGTGCCAGCAGCGAACGGCGATCCGCTCACCACCGTCAAAGCACCATTCGTCGAAGCAACGGAGTAGGCCGTCACATTGGCCGAACTCGAATTCGCGATGAACACGAATTTCCCGTTCGGGGTCACCGCGACTGCCGCCGGTTTCGAACCCGTCAGCCCATAGCCGTTATCGCGCAGAAATCCGCTCGTGCCGTTCACCGTGTACTCCGACACGGTGCCGTCGCCCGAATTCACCACGAATGCAAAACGCGGAGTCGTGGCGGCAAAAGCCGGACTACCCAGTAACGAACATGCCGGCAGAAAAACTGCAAGGACAATCCAAACGTTGCGCATAGATCCCCCAGAGATGCGCACTATCGCTTGTCAGGCAAGCGGTGCGCGAGTTGGAATTTCATTTCAGAGTCAGGTGCCCGCGTCAGAGTGAACCCGAGGCACCGCCATTGGGGGGCAACAAGAGTTTACCAAGCTGCACAACAGATTCGTCAACAGGAAAAATCTCTACACTCAGCGTGCAGATGTTTGCGCATTCAATCGCTGCGTGTGTGTCCGACGAACCGCGGTGTATGACAAGAGAGCCAGTGCAACGTCTTAAGGGTGCAAGGTCTGGCGTTTCCCACGGACGTCTTGCCCGTTTGTTTGCAGGATTCTGCCTTTTCTAGGGCTCAAATCCAACTGGAATGGCGTCTTGGCCTTAGGGTGCCGGCGCAATGATCTCCATGTCGTTTCCGGATTTTTTCCGAAAGAAATGGCACGTAGAATGCATAGGCAGGACAGGGATTCTGTGGCGGCGCGATGACCGGACGGCCTACAATCCGGATCATTTCTTTTCTGCTCCTGGCGGCTTGTCCCGCCTTCTGTCAAGGCTCGGACGCGCGCCAGGTCGAGTCCCTCCCGGACGCTCCATCCCCACAAATCGGCTACCGGCAAAGTGTTGGTGAGCCATCGCTCCCCAGCCAGATTTCTGACGCCGCGGCTTTTCGCGCTTACCTGAGCGGCTCCTCCCTGCCCGAATCGGAAGCTGAACTCGCCGCATCCGAAGCCGCACGTACCTCCCGCTTCGATTTCGGTCAATTCAACCGGCCTGCTCAGCCAGGCGAAAACCATGACGCGGCCGACGACTTTTTCAAAAAGTAT
>JASHOT010000181.1 GCA_030040965.1 Candidatus Sulfotelmatobacter sp.
CGGGATGACGTCAAAATAGGGCTAGCGATCGAAATTCGAACGTGATTACCCTGAGATTACTGCCACATCCAGTTCAAACATAAGAAGTTGAGCGGGTAACCAGGCGGTGTGACTGACGTACGTTGCAGCCAGCATTGGCGGGGTCTAATGTCACTCCTCAATGAGCCTCAAGACGACGAAAAGCCACCTCCCCTCCGCCAAACCACTATCCACAATAACCTCCAGCCGCAACCCGCTGGGCAAGCGGCGCAGCAATCGCATGAACCTGCATGCGATGGTTGGACTGTCGGGAGAAGACCGGCAGAAGAGCTCGTTTACCATGCCGGTGCGAGCCACGCATCTGAACAAACACGGAGCGGCGGTGCAGTTGAAGCGCGAGCTGCCGCTGGGTTCGGTCGTGATCCTCAAAAACAAGCAGGGGGCGCAAATTTCCGCGCGAGTCGTGGCCCAGATCAACGCGTTTGAGGGAACGCTGACCTATGGTGTGGAGTTCGTGGAGCAGGAACAAGGCACGAACTTCTGGGGAATTACCTTCCCTTCAGGTCCTTCCGGAGCGTAAGCGGAGCGCCGATCCGGAGACGTGATGAAGTCCGCGGGCTGGCCGCGGCGACGGGCGTTTCCTGTTCAAATCACTTGGCGCAGATCCGTTTTTTCCGGAAGATCGAAGCCGCGAATCGAATCACAGCGAGTGCTGGAGGTAGTCTTCGGCGGAGAGATTTGCGCCTGCCAGCAGCAGCAATCCTGACAAAAACGCCCAGAACATCAGGCTCACGGAAAGCGCAAAGGGGCCGTACACTTCCTGAAAATTGAGCCATGGCAGGGCGAGGATATAAGCGTATTTCAGCGCTTCCGACAACAACCCCATGATGATGGCTGCGGGCAACACGGCGCGGGCGGAAACTTTTCCATTGGGCAGCAGCCAGTAGATCAGGAAAAAGATGGCGATGCTGGCGGCGATGGCGAAGATCTTCATCATGATGAATCCCACTACGCGAACAAAGCCTGTGCCATAGCCTCGCAGCAGGAATTCCATGAAAGCCACGGGGCCGGCCGTGAGCGCGATCGAAAGCAGGGCCAGAGCTCCGCAGGCGAAGGCGAGGCCCAGCGAGATCAGCTGATTGCCCAGGTAGGAGCGGTTATTTTCGAAGCGCCAGATGCGGTTGAGGGCGACTTCGAGCGGCAGAAAAACACCCGAAGAAGTGATGAGCAGGATGATCAGAGAAAACAGTTGTACCCGCTGCCGCGAGTTGACCATGGCGTTGAGATTGCGAATGACGAAATCCTGGCCGGCGGGCAGGTAGTCGCGCAGAAGCTGCAGCACGACGTCATACATGACGCGGGAGTGAAAAACTCGGCGGATCAGAGTCATCATCAGGACGACGAAAGGGAAAAACGAGAGGATGGCATTGGCGGCGACGGAAAAGGCGAAGGTGTGGACCTCGGTCCGCATGAGGTACTTGACGGTGGAGACGACCAGCCCGGAGGGGCGCCGGGGGGCGCCAGGGTGGCGTGCAGGAACGCCGGTGGGCGAGGACAAAGTTGGGGTCGGAGGAGTCGGCACAGGTCGATTTATCCTATCAAATGGCCGGAAAAATCAAGATTTGGCCCGAAACTGTGGTTACAGGGGTGGTGACCGGGCTATTTCTTTATCTAAGTTAAAGTTATCCACAAGTCACCGGTCTAATGTTACGATTTCCTTCATTTTCCAGTTGCGAATCGTTTTAATAGTGCTATGATCTGTTGCTCAATACCGGACAGTCGGTCCGATATTGAGACCAGTTGGTCGAGGTTGACGTTGGTTGGGTGTGGTTGAAACGCGCCAAATTGTCGGGCTCCGGAGTTCACGCAGTCGCGGGAACTGTGGGGCTCTCTCTCTTTTGGGAAGTTCTTCTTCCGCACATCTTAAGACGCAACCAAACGTTCCCGCGGCATCTTTGAGGGGGCTTCGGTCGATCCGGGGCGAACGATCGAAGACGTCGCAGAACGATTCTTCGCGATGGTGAAAGGAGTTTTATCCGTGAGAGAGAAAGGAACAGTCAAGTGGTTCAACGGGGCGAAGGGCTATGGATTCATCCAGCGCTCCACCGGGGAAGATGTGTTCGTGCACTTCTCCGCAATCCAGGAGAACGGCTACCGCACCCTGAACGAGGGTGAGACGGTGGAGTTTGATCTGCTCAAGGGCCCGAAAGGCTTTCAGGCAGCGAACGTCGTGCGCGCATAAGACGCGCATCACCTGCGTGAACTACTGGAGAACCCTCCCGGTCCCAGCGGGAGGGTTTTTTATTGGGTGGAGATCGCTTCGCCTTCGATCGCTGAGGTTGACATGTCTTGCTCGCGCCGATTGTCCACAAGGTCACCCAGGCGTGGGGCCCGTAATCCAATCACGCCGCAACCTGGCGCAGCGCGTCCTATTTCAGTTTTACGAACAGCAGCACGAAGATCGCCCACACGCCGACGGTCATGGGGAACTCCGCGAGCGATGCGTCACGCAGTGCGCCACCGCGGGGTAAAAGGTACGTTGCCACCAGCATGGCGAGAGCGGTGAGAACTCCGAGTAAGAGCCGTTTCCAGTTCATGCGAGTTTGACCTCGTTATTGTGGTTGATGCAGCCCTGAAATGGCAGGATTGTACACCGAATTGGCGCGCTTTTGGGATTCGCTGTACTGACTCTCTCGTTTACCTGTTGCCGTTGGGAGTGAAGATCTGTTCGATGGTTCGTCCGAAGAGCGCAGCGATCTTGAAGGCGAGGGGAAGGCTGGGATCGTATCGGTCAGTCTCGATGGCGTTCACCGTCTGGCGCGAGACGTCAAGTTTCTCCGCAAGCTCGCCCTGCGAGAGATTGTGTTCGGCTCTGAGAACGCGAAGAGAGTTTTTCATCAATAGTGCCGCGACAGGTAATAGAGCCATCCGGCGCGGACCGGCTCCAGCAGGAAATAAAGGAACGGAATCATAAACAATACTGTCGGTTTGTAGGGCCAGTTCACCAGGAAGTGACTGAACGGCCAAAGCACACCCAGCCAGGCGGCGATGACGAAGCCGGTGATATAGGTGCAGGCCATAGCCTCAAGCTGCATGCGCCGCGCCAGTTCGTCGAGCTGGTGGAGATAGCGGCGGAATTCCCACGCAATGTAGGTGATCAGGCAGGCGACCGCGATCAGCAGGAGACGAATCATGATCGGTCGGGGACGAAAATGCATGGCGAACGCAATCAAAAAAAGGACCAGCACCGCACCGGCTGCAATGCAACTGCGCAAGACGTAACGACGCTCGGCGGGAGTCTTCGTTCCGAATGTGCCCCACAACAACATCGAGCTCGTAGGCCATGTTGCTTCTGAGTTTGCCGGAGGGTTCCGATGGGCTGTGTTCATGGCGGAATAACCTCTCGAGAAAGGGACTGTAAAACATGCATTACTTTTTGTCAAGTATATTTTCCATACAAAAATATAAAGATTCTGGAGGTCCCGCGGTGCAAGAACAGGAGTGAAGGAAAAAAGGAGGCGAGCCGTGCGGCCCGCCTTTTGACTTACAGAAATCTGGTCGCCCAACTCTGGATTACGCGTTGGGCGTGACGCTCATCAGCACTTAGTTGGAAGCGACCACGTCGTTTTTCAGCACGCTGACTTCGACGCGGGCGCCGTGGTGCGTGGCGGCTTCGTCGGAGGTAGGCGCATTGCCCATACCCAGCGTGTAAATGCGATAGACCGGGATGTTGTGCGTGAGCACGAGATAGCGCACCACCGAGTCGGCCATCTTTTGCGATGCGGAGATTGCGGCCTGGCCGCTGCCTGCGGAGAAGCCGCGAACCTCGATGACGTAGCTGTGCTGGCCTTTGAGCGGCGAGGCCATTTCGTCGAGCGCGTCTTTCGCCTGCTTGCTCAAGGCGGTCTGTCCGGGACGGAAGCGAAGTTCCGTCTGGGCGCTGGCCTTGTACAGGTCGAGATTGCTGACCATCTGCTCGGCCGAAGAAACGCGGCCGGAGGCGCTGGTGGCAGCGGTTTGCGCAGCCTGGGCGCGATTGCTGGCGTCGGTCGCATGCTGGTCGGCCAGGCTCGACTTGTCGGAGGCCAGCTGCAGGCCGTGCTGGGAGCGGGCGTCGACATCTTTAATGGCAGCGCTGTTGGAGGCGGTGAGCTGATCGAGTTCCTCCAGACGGTCCTTGATGGGGCGAGTCATGCGCTGCACATATTTCTTGTTGGCAAAAGGATGCACGATCAGGTTGGCCAGGTTGGGCTCATCGCCATCCCAGTAGTCGCCCTTGACCGGAGCGGGAATCGGCTCAAGATTTGGCGTGGAAGAGTTGGTTGCGGCCGGCGACGAATTGTTGGACTGGGCCAATACGGGAACGGAGAGCACGGAAACGACGAGCGCGGCAGAGGCGAGCAGCGCCAGGAAAATGCGGGTTTTGGTTTGGGACTCCATTTCGGACTCCTTGGCAGATGGGGCATCTGGCGCGGGATTCCGCCCGATGACCGAATTTTATCAACCGTAAATTGTGCCCCGAAAGTGGCAAAGGCGCAAGAGGGAAAGGATGGCTGCGGAAGATCCGGGCATAGGCCCACCAGTGGCCGACTTTAGGTTGGGTTCTTCGGCGGGCCCCTGAAATTCGCTCCTGTGATATTTTCGATGGGCTGTTTTCAGGGCGTGCTGCTGAGGCAGCGGGCCCGCTGACAGGTTTTCCGGGAAGAGCTATGAGCAAGAAATTTCGTGTTTTTGCTACCTGCGATGTTGGAGAAGCGGCCATCGAGTTGTTGCGCAAGCGGGGATATGAGGTCGAGGTGTATCCGCATCCGGAGGCGCCGGCGAAAAGGTTGATTATCGAAAAAGTGAAGTCGGGCATCGACGGGCTGATCACGACGCTGCGCGATCCGATTGATGCGGAAATTTTTGAGGCGGGGAAGGGCACGCTGAAGGTGGTGGCACAGGATGCCGTCGGCTTTGACAACATCAATCGCGCGGACGCGAACCGTTATAAAGTGCCGTTCACGCATACGGCCGATGTTTTGACCGAGGCCACGGCGGAATTCGCATTTTTCATGATGGGGATGCTGGCGCGAAAAATGTGGCCGGCCGAGCATTTGACGCGCGAGAACCGCTGGGGATATTGGCATCCGTATCTGCCGTTTCTGGGCGATGAAGTCACAGGAAAAACCGTGGCGGTGATTGGGACGGGAAGGATTGGGCTGGCGTTCATCAAGAAATGCTCTGGGTTCGATATGAACGTGCTGTGCTACGACCCGGCGTATGAGAATCACGCGTTCGTCAAGGCGATGCAGGAGATTAATGATCTGCGGCATGCGGGCGGATTGACGAAAGAAAAGGCCTGGATCAAGTACGTGCCGTTTGAGCAGGCGCTGGGCGATGCGGATTTCGTGAGCGTGCACGTGCCGCTGCTGCGGCCGGGCGAGAGCGCCACGCCGACTTATCATTTATTCAACGAAAAGACTTTGCGCATGATGAAACCAACGGCGTATCTGGTGAATTCGTCTCGCGGCCCGGTGGTGGATGAGGATGCGGTCGCCAAGGCACTGCGGGAAAACTGGATTGCGGGCGCGGCGCTGGATGTGTATGCGAAGGAACCGCTGCCGATGGATTCTCCGCTGCTCGATCCAGCGATCGCCGATCGCTGCCGGGTGATGCCACACTTCGCCAGCGCGGCGCGGATCACGCGGCTCTCGACCGATCCAGACAAGGGGATGGCGGGCCGCTGCGTGCAGGGATTGATCGATGTGCTGGAGAAAAACTACGACGGCGATATCACGAAAATGCCGTACGTGGTGAACAAGGAAGCGTTCGGGAAGTGAGGGCGTAGATAAGGAAGCGTGGCAAGCGCGCGATTCTTGCGTCCGCGGCTTTTCTCAATAAAAGCTCCGCGGACGGTTCGCGTGGCTCGCCCCAGGTCCTTCACTCGCGCAAGAATGGCGCTCGTTTCGGATGACAGCGGGGGTGGTCTTGATGTCGGTACTCGCAGGGGGCGTGTACGCGAGTACAATATGGGCTGGTCATGAGTTTTTTGGGGTCTCATAGCTTCAGAAAAATGAAGAACCGGCTAGTCTGGCTGATCGCACCGATGCTGGCGTGTGCGTCGGCGGTCGCCATCTTTGATGACGCCCACACGGTGCGGCTGGAGCCGCCGCCGAAGGAGTTACACCTGCGCGAGGGGTCGTTCCGCGTGGGTCCGAAGACGAAGATTTATGTGCAGCTGGGGCATCAGTCGGAGGACCGGATTGCAGCGGAGACGCTGGCCGAGGAAGTTGCCGATCGATCGGGGCTGCAACTAGAAATCATCAGCATGAAGCCGGAAGGAAAGGCGCAAGACGGATCGATTGTGCTGGCGCGGCTGGAAGACAGGTGGGTGCGGAAATTTCTGGCGCGAAATGGATTGCAGGCGGACGACTCGGTGGGCGAGGACGGATATCTTCTTTTTTCGGACGACGAGCACTTGATTGTCGCGGCCAACAGCGGCCAGGGATTGTTTTATGGCGTGCAGACGCTGCGGCAGCTGCTACGGATGTCGAGCAGAGGGCTGATCTGCCCGGCGGTTGGCATTCGAGACTGGCCAGCTCCGCAGACGTTTCGTGTGGAAGAAGAGGTGAGGCGCGGAACGCCGACGCAGATCGTGAAAGCGCCGTGGCGGATTCCGGGACAGTAGTCTTTCTTTTCTTCCCTTTCTGAAATCCTTTCTGTCGTATAAATCAAACCATGTTTTCTAAAAGAACGAACTGGCAGCTCGCGCCGAACCGGTTGACGTGGGCGGTGGAAGAGTTGCTCGCGGCGGGAGTGCCGTTGCTGGATCTGACGGCGTCGAATCCGACGCGGGTGGGGCTGGAATATGACGCGGAGACGATTCTGGGCGCGCTGGGTTCGGCAAATCCCACCCTAGCCGCAAAGGGCGCGGCTAGGATGGGGCACCCCGTGCTTGATTACGATCCGCAGGCGAAGGGATTGCTCGGGGCGCGAGAGGCTGTGGCGGAATATTACCGTGCCGATCATCACCGTTCTGAATCCGGCGTGGATGTGGATGCGGAGCGGATTGTGCTGACGACGAGCACGAGCGAGGGTTATTCGTTTGTCTTTCGGTTGCTGTGCAATGCGGGCGATGAGTTGCTGGTGCCGAAGCCGAGCTATCCGCTGTTTGAGTTTCTGGCGGATTTGCAGGATGTGAAGCTGGCGCCGTATCCGCTGATTTATGACCACGGCTGGCAGATGGATTTTCATTCGCTGGAGCGGACGGCGGCCGAGCGGACGCGGGGCGTGGTGGTGGTGCATCCGAACAATCCGACGGGATCGTATGTGAAGGAAAGGGAGCGCGAGCAGTTGAATGCATTTTGCCGAGAGCGCGGGCTGGCGGTGGTGGTGGATGAGGTGTTTTTGGATTATGGAATGAATTGTGCCCAGGAAAACACAGGGTCCCTCCAACGGCTTGGTCGGGATGACAGTGCAAGGAAGATGCAGCTTCACGAGAGCTTTGCAGGGAATAACGAGGTGCTCACGTTTACGTTGAGCGGGCTTTCGAAGATTGCGGCGCTGCCGCAGATGAAAGTGGCGTGGGTGGTGACGAGCGGGCCGGAGAAAGTTGTGCGGGAGGCGATGGCGCGGCTGGAGGTGATTGCGGATACGTATCTGTCGATGAATGCGCCGGTGCAGTGGGCCGTGCCGATTCTGTTGGAGCAGAGAAAAAGTATCCAACGGCAATTGCTGGAGCGGGTCCGGGCGAATCTGTCGGAACTCGATCGGCAACTGGCGGGGCAGAAGGCGTGCGAGCGGCTGGAAGTGGAAGGCGGATGGTATGCGGTGTTGCGCGTGCCGGTGACGCGGTCGGATGAGGAGTTGGCGATTGAGTTGGTGCGGGAGAAGCACGTGCTGGTGCATCCGGGACATTTTTATGATTTTGCGGGGGATGGGTATTTGGTGGTGAGTTTGATTGGGGAGGAGCGGGAGTTTGGGGAGGGGATGGGGAGGGTGTTGGAAACGTTTGGTCCGTGATGCTTATTTCGTCTGCTCGCAGTCCACAGTATTGGCTACAACGTCCTTTGAGTCTGCGCCACCTGTATCGTCAAAGTAGTCCGCCTTCCCGCGAAAGTCTGCACCCGATCGCTTCAAACGGACCGAATAGCCGACAAATCCGGTCCCCCACACGATTTGAATCGTGTCAGCGTCTTTTGCAGTCCACGACGCGAACAGGAGTTCCCATTCCACTTTCGTGTCGAGATTCTTCGCGACGAAGCCGGAAGGTTGGCCTCCGGGTTCGGGAGTAAGCCGGAACTTTCTAGACAGCCGCAAGGGCTTCTTGATGAGGTCAGGTGGCTTCGTGGGTAACACGCGCAATTCGTAGCAGCCCGCGAGCACTTTAATCGGGTCGCGATCTTGGTCTGGTACGGGCCCGGCGGCAAGCAGAATGGCGAGCAGATACAAGCCCATCATAATGGTTGATGCTACGCACTCGTCACTCTGAGTTCCACAAGAAAAAGCGCTGGAATGATCCCGCGCTGCGCGGGTACAGCGGTAGAGATGCTTCGACGGCGGCGGAGCTTCGCTCCGCGAAGCTCCATCCTCGCTCAGCATGACAGCGCTAGCGTTTCACCAGGAACGGGTTGGATTCTCGTTCGGCGCCGATGGTGGTGAGTTCGCCGTGGCCGGGGATGACGACCGTCTCGTCGGGCAGAGACAGAACTGTAACGTGCAGGGACTGCATGATCTTCTTCATGCTGCCGCCGGGCAGGTCGGTGCGGCCGATGGAGCCGGCGAAGAGAGTGTCTCCGGCGATCAGTTTCTTCTCAGGCGCGAAATAGAGGCAGATGCTGCCTTCGGTGTGGCCGGGCGTGTGCAGGATTTGGGCGGTGTGCGATCCGGCGGAGACGGTTTCTCCGGTCGTGATGCTGCGATCGATTTCGACTTTTCCGGGCGTGGGCATGCCGATCCAGGCGGCCTGGACATCTAACATTTTGAGCAGGGCGTAATCGTTCTGGTTGAGCAGGATGGGCGCGCCGGTGGCGGCGCGGAGCTTCATGGCTCCGCCGACGTGGTCGATGTGCGCGTGGGTGACGACGATCTGCTTGACCTGAAGATTGTGTTTGCGGATGAGGGTGAGGACCTCGTCGATGTCGTCGCCGGGATCGATCACCATGGCTTCACGCGTCAACTCGTCGCCGATGATGGAGCAGTTGCACTGCAGAGGGCCGACGGGCAGGATTTCATGGATCATTGTTTTATTGTAGTCGGGAGTCGCGAGTCGAATAAGGATGCGGCCCTTTGGCGCGAGGTCCTTCGCTACGCTCAGGATTTCGGCTCGTGGCTCGGACGCCACGCAAGCGCCTCAACTCGCACGCCAATCGGGCCGCTCAGGTCCTTCGACTCGCGCAAAAACGGCGCTCGCTCAGGATGACAACGCTATTGGGCTTGCGCGAGAAAGCACTCGGCGAGAGAATACTCGGCAGCTTGGGGGAGGGTTGAGTGGCGAAATATCGGCAACACGGATATCAGGATCGCGACTGGGAGTCGCGCAGCAAGGATTCGAGCGGCGAAAAGCCGCGCAAGGCGCCGCCGGAACGCAAGAGCGGTCCGCCGAAGTGGGACTATTCGCTCGGTCCGAAATCGGTGAATCTGCCCGGGACGCGGGCGGTTTCGCGCTGCGCGCAGTGCGGCACGGTGCTTGCGGGCGGGATGACGGCGGATGGGAAGTGTCCGAAGTGCGGATTTGAATTGCACTCCTGCAAGCAGTGCATGTATTTCGACCCGGGCAGCCGGTTTGAATGTATGCAGCCGGTGAAGGAGCGTGTGGCGAAGAAGGACGCGCGGAATGATTGTCCGTCGTATGAGATGCGCGTGACGCGGGAGAAAGAGACGTCGACGCCCGCAAGTTCGTTGGGTTCGAGCTCGCGGCCGAGCGATGCGCGGGCTGCGTTTGAGAATCTGTTCAAGAAGTAAGGATGTCGGGCCCACCGGGGCTAAAGCCCCATCCTGTTGAATGTCTTTTCACGGACCTAGGGCCGGCTTCCACGATAGCCGCCGAGGTCGGTTTTCCCACCCTGTCGCAAAAGACGCGACAAGCGTGGGGCAACCTTTCTTTTTTTCTCAGAGTGAAAATCCCCACTCTAAAATCGCAAAGAACGCGATTTTAGAATGGGGCACCCCTAGCTGGCGGGACGCCGGCGCTACGTGCATTTAGGGTTTTTGGGTGGGGCGGATAAGAATTTCACTTACAAACGATCGCGGTTCCTGGGTCACCAGCATGGCCACGGCATGGGCGACGTCGTCGGGCTGGAGCATTTTGTTGGGATCTTTGCCGGCGTGGGGGCTCAGTTCGGTTTCGACCGATCCGGGGCAGACGACTGACACTCGAATGTTATGTCCGCGAAGTTCCTCGGCGACCGAGTAGGTGAGGCCATTCAATCCCCACTTAGAAGCGGCGTAGGCCGCGCCGTTGGGCAGGGCATTCTTACCGGCTAGAGATGAGATGTTAATGATATGTCCGGAGTAGGCGCGAATCATCAAGGGCGCGAAGGCGCGGATGGCGTAGTAGACGCCGCGGAGATTAGTGTTGAGGATGGTGTCCCAGTCTTCGGGCAGGAGGTTGTGAAGCGGTTCCTTGAATCCGCCGACTCCGGCGTTGTTGACGAGGATGTCGAGGCGTCCGAAAGTGCTTTCGACCCGCGCAGCGGCGTATTCGAGCTGGTGGAGAACGGTGACGTCGCAGGCGATGACTTCGGCTTTGCCGCCGGCGTCGGCGATGGCGTGGGCGGTTTCGTCGAGGGTAGCCTGGGTGCGTCCGCAGAGGACGGCGGTAGCGCCGCGTTGGGCGAGTTTGCGGGCAATGGCGGCGCCGATGCCGCGTCCGGCTCCGGTGACGACGGCGACTTGGCCGGCGAGGGGACTTGCGGTGTCCATATTCGAGGCTCTCTTTATTTAGGGCTCTGCTTAGCGCTCTCTTTTTCCACGCGCGCCGTTGGAACGAGGAAGCGGCGTGGGGCGGATGGAAAACATCCGCGGCAGCCGCTGGAGGCATCTTAGCAAGATGCGGAAGGTGTTTGTATGGGGAGAATTGGGAAGTAACTTGCCTTCGGCAAAAGAGGTACATATAATCCGGCCAACCGGGAATGAGGGTCACGCGCACGGCGTTCCAGTCTGTTTATGCGACGTGCATGCTTTCATGATGATTCTTTCGAGTCCCGGTGTCCCTGCCAGGAAGGCCGGCATTCCAAAGCAGGACGCGAACGCGATGCGGTCGTCCCGGAGGAATGCAGTCGCTGCGAGCGTTGCGGTAACGTTTCCAGTAAAGCTATTTCCCCAAGATCCAAGGAGCCATACTGATGAAAACGATTTTGCTAACAGTTGTGCTTGGCATTGCCGCAGGAGCGTGGGCGCAGGATGCAGCCCAACCAGCACAGCAGCCGGCGGGGCAATCCGCGCAGCCTGTAATTAAGGATCCTGCCGAGTACAACGCCTACGTCGCGGCCATTCAGCAAAAAGACAACAATGCGAAGATCAGTGGCCTGGAAGCGTTTCTGACGCAATATCCCAACAGCGTGATGAAGAACCAGGCGCTGGAAATCCTGATGGGAGCCTACCAGGCGGCAAACAATCCCAAGAAAACTTTGGAAACGGCGACGAAGCTGGTGACGGCTGATCCCTGCAACATGCGCGGACTGGCGCTGCTCGCCTATTTCGATCGTACGCTCGCACAGGGCGGCGATCCCAACGGGGCGCAGTTACTGACCGACGGCAAGAAGTACGGACAGCAGGGTCTGGATTGCTGGTCCAAGGTCACCGATCCCGAGATCAAGAAGCTGCAGCCGCAGATGGATCCGATCTTTAAATCGGCGATCGGCATGGCGGACCTGCAAGCGAAGGATTATGCCGGGGCGATCGAGAACTTGAAGGCCGCTGCCGATGCGAACCCCACGGATTTCAGCGTGGTATATCCGCTGGCTCTGTCGTATTGGCCGGATTCGAAGGGGCCGATCCCGGCGGCTGATAATGCGACGAATGCGATCTGGTATGCGGCGCGAGCGTCCGCCGTTGCGCCCGCCCAGGCGCAAGCGGGGGTCGAAAAATATGCGCGTTTTCTCTATGTGAAGTATCACGGAGGCGACGACGGCTGGGCCGATGCGCTGGCAAAGGCGAAGGCGGGCACGGTAGCGCCTCCGGATCTGGCGACATTCATCAAGCCGGCGCCCACACCGGCCGAGCAGGCGCACAATATGGTGACGCAGACGGCCCCGGACAAGATGGATTTTGCGACGTGGGAATTCGTGCTGAGCAACGGCGCGCAGGCAGATCAGGATGCGGTCTGGAACGTGATCAAGGGCAAGCCGGTGCAGATGAATGGGACGATTATCAGCACGGAGCCGGATACGTTCATGATCGCCGGCAGTTCGGACGATATTGATGCGAAGAAGGCCGACATCACTCTGAAGTTCGAAGATAAAATTCCTGGCAGGCTGATTCCGAAAGATGGAGCCAGCTTCGATTTTCAGGGTGAACCGGCATCGTACACGCCGAGTCCGTTCATGATGGTGATGGATAAAGGGCGTTTATTGAACCAGCCGAAGCCGGCGGCGGGACACAAGCCGGCCGCTGCGCACAAAGCTCCTGCCTCGCAGTAGGACGATTGCCAGTGGTTGAGTTCAAGGCAGCCTGAAAAGGCTGCCTTTTTATATTGGGGCGGGGAATGTGCGGCAGGGATCCTTCGATTCCGCGAGCGCTCCGCAGGGCGGAGCGCTGGCTTCGCTCAGGATGACAACCTTCCTGGTCAAGGACGCTAGCGGACGATTTTCTTTTCCATCGTGACCGGGCGGGCGCTGCGGACGGGACGTTTGACGCCATCGCGCAACTGGCGGACGTCGATTTTCAATTCGCTGATGGTGCGGCTGAGAGTGTTGCGGTGCATGCCCAGTTCGCGGGCGGCGCGGCACTGGTTGCCTTTGTTTTCCTGCAAGACGGTGAGAATGAATTTCTTTTTAAATTCGCGTACGCCCTCCGAGTAAAGAATGTTGCTCTTGTACATTTGCAGCACGAGTGCTTCCAGTTGGTCTTTCACGATGTGTTTCTCTTTTCGTTATAAAATTTTTCACTGCGCTCCGGCTGGTTTCACCGGCGAGCCGGACTAGTTGTGCGGAACCTGACGGAGCAACTGCAGACCCTGATCGAAGCGCACTCGCAATTCCGTTGGAGCCAACCACTTCGCGGCATTTCCTGCGACCAGGAAGTAGGGCGCTAGTTGCGAATTCTGCAACAGCTTCGAAGTTGGCTCGAAGGCTGTCATACCCATCAGGATCACAGCTACCATCAATCCGCCCTTCACGAGCCCCAACAGCGCGCCAAGGAAACGGTCGAGGCCGCTGAGTCCGGCTTTTTTCATCACCCAACGTGCGATCCTGGCGGCAATGCCGAACAGGAGAACGATGGCAAAGAAGATGATCAGAAAGCCAAGAATCTCAGCCAACCACGGGTTCTTCAAAAACTGTTCCAGCCACTCCGCGAGGCCGCGATAGCGCCAAGCGGCCACGACATAGCCTACGATCAAACCGGCCAGGGTCAGGGCTTCAGAAAAAAAACCCTGCACGGCCGCGACGACAACATTGATGAGCACTAAAGCGCAGATCAACCAATCCGCGAGCGTCATTCACAGCTCCCACAGACGGTTCAATCCGAACTTCCTTTCCCTATCGCTCTCTTTCCACATCGTTTTTCTATACATCCAGCTTGTGCCCGGTGAGCTGGAAGTACGCCTCGAGATATTTTTCGCTGGTTCGCCGCGCCACCTCCGCGGGAAGCGCCGGTGCTGGGGGTTGTTTATTCCAGTGAATCTCCTCGAGATAATCGCGAACATACTGCTTGTCGTACGATTCCTGCGGCCGGCCCGGCGCGTACTTATCGGCGGGCCAGAAGCGGGAAGAATCCGGGGTGAGGACTTCATCGGCAAGGGTGATGCCTTTGGCGGTGCGTCCAAATTCAAATTTCGTGTCGGCGATGATGATGCCTCGCTGGCGCGCGTAGGCGGCGGCCTTCTTGTAAACGCGTAGAGTGAGATCGCGCAGCGTGCTGGCCACCTCGACGCCTACAATGTCGCACATGGCGTCGAAGGAAATATTCTCGTCGTGCCCGGTAACGGCTTTGGTTGCTGGGGTGAAGATGGGCTCGGGCAGAGCGTCAGACTCGCGAAGGCCCTTGGGAAGCTGAATTCCGCAGACTTTTCCGCTCGCCTGATATTCCTTCCAGGCCGAGCCGGAGATGTAGCCACGAACCACGCACTCCACTGGAAACATCTCCGCGCGTTCGACGAGCATGGAACGACCGCGCAACTGATCGGCATATTTGCGCGCCTGCGCAGGATAGTGATCGACATTGGCCGTGATCAGATGGTTCGGCACGACATCGGCGAGGAAATCAAACCAGAACAATGAAATCTGCGTGAGGACGCTTCCCTTGTGGGGAATGCCGGTCGCCAAGATGTAATCGAACGCCGAAATGCGATCGGTGGCGACGAAAAGCAGTTGACGGTCGTTGACGGTATAGACGTCACGCACCTTGCCACTGGCGTGAAGCTGGAAATCTGGAATTTGGGTTTGTAGAAGGACGGAATCTAAGAGTTCGGGGCTCATGATGAAATTTTACAGGTAAGGAGCGAGGGGTATTCTAGCTGGTCCGAAAATATTGTCAACGATTACGATCACCCAGGCTTCCTACTGTGGTTATTGTGGCGGGCTGGAAAAACGTTGACACGAAAGCGGATAGCGGGAAGCCTTGCCAGAGCAGGTGTTTCCGCGGGTCACGCTTGTGGAAAAGCTGAGGAATGAAAGTGGATAAGAGGGACAATTACCCACGACCGTCCCCGCGGAATTGGAGGAATTCGCACCCAGCCCGTGACTGAGTGTGAAAAAGCGCGCGTCGCCTCGATCAATGAATATCTATTGCGCGCCAAAGCGCACGGAAACCAGCTTGGAGACGCCCGGTTCCTGCATGGTCACGCCATACAGGACGGGAGCGATGCTCATGGTTTTCTTGCTGTGGGTGATGAGCACGAACTGAGTCTGCACGCTCATTTCCTTGACGAGTTCGGTGAAGCGGCCGATGTTGGCTTCGTCGAGCGGCGCATCGACTTCGTCGAGGATGCAGAACGGGCTGGGCGCGTACTGGAAGATGCCGACGAGCAAAGCGATTGCGGTGAGAGCTTTTTCGCCTCCGGAGAGCAGGAGCACATTTTGCAGCCGCTTGCCGGGAGGCGAGGCGACCACATCGATGCCGCTTTCGGCGCTGTTTTCCTCGTCGGTGAGGCGCATGAAAGCATGCCCGCCGCCGAAAAGTTTTTTGAACGTGGCCTGGAAATTTTCGTTGATGCGGGCGAAGGCCTCTTCGAATTTCTGGCGCGAAATCTGATCGATCTCGCGAATCGTCGCCGTTGTGTTTTCGATGGATGAGATCAGGTCTTTGCGCTGGGTGTCGAGGAACGAATGCCGCTCCACGGTTTCTTTGTATTCTTCGAGCGCCATCATGTTGACCGGTCCCATGCCGTCGAGCTTCTGGCGCATGTCGCGATAGAGTTGATCTTCGGTGGCGAGTTGAGCGCCAGTGACAAGTTCGAGCGTCGCGTCGGCGGTTAATTCGGTTTGCTCGATGCCAAGTTCGTTGCGGCAACTTTCCGACATGTACTGCGCGTCGGATTGCAGCTTGGCGGCTGCGGCGGAGAGATCACCGCGCTTGTCGCGAGCCTGATCGAGCAGCGCGCGGTTCTCGCGCAGAAGTTCGTCGATTTCGGCCAGACGGGCGCGCAGTTGTTCGGTTTCAAATTGCAGCAATCCTTCGCGGGCCTGCGCGATATTGCACTCGGATTCGAGATCAGCGGCGTGCTGGGTAAGTTGTTCGTTCTCCGTTTCGCGCTGCAGCGTTTCGGCAGCGGCGGCCTCGATCTGGGACGCGAGCGATTGCACGCGTTCACCCATCTCGGCAAACAGCGCTTCGATTCGCTGGAGAACACCAGTGGCCGAGCGGTGACGTTCCTCAAGCGTGGCGACCCGCGCGGCATGTTGCGATGTGATCTGCGCGGATTCTTCGCGGCGCTGACGCAGCGCAGCCAGCGATTCCTGGGCGGCGGCGATCTGTTGCTCGATCGCGAGGCGCTGTTCTTCGAGATTCGCGATTTCTTCCTGGCGGGCGCCAATGACGACTTCCTGAGCCGATCGTTCCGCCGCAAGCCGAGCCAGTTCCTGCTGACAGATTTTCAGCCGCTCGGCGACGCGCGTCATTTCCGAGTCAAGCTGCTGCAGCATGTGGCCGGAGGTCAGAGCCTGATGCTCAGCCTCGCGCTTTTCGCTTTCGAGCCGCTCGAGCAGGGAAGTGAGATCTTTGATTTCGCGGGCCAGAGTGAGCACACGCGTCTCTTCGTCGCGCAACGCGCGCTCGAGATCTTCGACCCGACGAAGAAGGTCGCGCAGCTCACGCTTCATCGAGAGTGGGCCTTCGCTGCGCTGTTTGCCGCCGGTTACGGTGACGTTATGGAAGCACTCGCCGGCCTGCGAAAGGAAGAAAGCGTCAGGATTTTCGAGCGCCAGGCCGCGGGCGACGTCGGCTTCGGGAACGATGTAGCCGTCGCGCAGTTTGGGCAAGATCACTTCGAGCGATTTGCCGAAACCATCGAGCACGCGGATGGTGTGCTTCAGGGGAACGATCTGCGCTGCCGGCGGAGCCGAATGTGCGGATTCATTGAGCACGAAGGAAAACTTCGCCTGTGCGTCTTCGGGATGGACGAGAAAAGTCGCGCGCCCGTCGACGTCGGAGCGCAGCATGCGCAAGCCTTCGTCCGCGGCGTCCCACGACTTGACGACGATGTAGTTCAACTCGTCACGGAGAAAATCTTCGACGACACGCTCGAACTTGGGATCGACTTCGAGAAAATCTGCGAGCACACCCACCGGCGCGAGGCCCCCCTGCATGACGCCGGACTGAAACAGTCGACGAACGGATTCGGTGGAGTATCCGTGCTCGGCGATGACGGCTTCGATGGAGCCTTTCTTGCCGAGGGCGGTTGCGTATGCGGCGCGCAGGACATCGAGATTGGCCTTGGCGCGCGATTCTTCCTGTTTTTTTGATTCGATGAGGCGCCGCAGCTGCGAAATTTCTTCTGCGATTCCACTAACGCGCTGAGTTACGGTTTCAAATTCCAGCGCGAGTTGGCCACGCTGTCCGCCGAAAGCTTCGACCTGCAGATTGGCATTGCTGATCTCAACTTCGAGACGGCGGGCCTCGCGATCGGCGCCGGCGAGGCGCTCTTCGGCCTGGGCGAGTTGATTGCGCAGGCGAGAGACGGAAGCAACTGTGTCGAAGATGGCGACGCGGGATTCTTCCTGCCGTCGTTCGACCTCAGAGAGCATGGCAGCGGCAGCGGCGGCGTCCTGCTGGCAGAGAGCCAGATCGCTCTGTGCCGCAGCGAGATCGGCGGCGGCGGATTCGAGGATTTGACGATTGGAATCGCGTTCGGCTTCGAGTGACGTGAGCCGATGATGCGCCTGCGCCAGTTCTGCTTCGGACGACGCGGCGCGCACCAGCAATTCGGCACAGCGTTCTTCGTTATGACGGCGGCGGGCCTGGGCACGATCGATTTCGATTGCGATCTGGCTGATGCGATCGCGGTTTTCGCGCACCTCGGTTTCAATGGCGTAGCCGCGTTGCGTGCGCTCGCCATGCTCGGACTCGAGCACCTGCACGGCCTCATTGCGGTGCTGCATCTCTTCGGCGAGCGCGTTGAGTTGGGCGTCGATTTCGGTACTCTCGTGCTCGATGGCGGCGAACTTGCTGGCCAGCACGATGCGCAACTTGGCGCGCATTTCTTCGCGGAGACGGGCGTAGCGCTCGGCCTTCGAGGCCTGCCGTTTGAGAGAATTCATCTGACGCGTGACTTCGTCGAAAATGTCGTTGACGCGGGCGAGATTAAGTTTGGCGTCTTCCAGACGAGCTTCGGCCAGCCGCTTTTTGGTTTTGAATTTTGTGATGCCGGCCGCCTCTTCGAGGATGGCGCGGCGATCCGTGGGACGGCTGCTCAATATCTGCCCGATGCGGCCCTGCTCGATCAGCGCGTAGGACTCCGGGCCAAGGCCGGTGCCCATGAAAAGTTCCTGAATGTCGCGCAGGCGGCAGAGTTTTCCGTTGAGAAGATATTCGCTGTCGCCGGAGCGGAACAGGCGGCGCGTGACCACAATTTCGCCCGTGCGAAATTGCTGCTGATTGAATTTGCGGCGGCGAATTTTGAGGACAACATGCGGGGCCGCGGTGCCAATCGCAGCGCCAGTTGCCGGAGCCATCACGTTATGCGCGGGAAGGGCGAAGATAGGTTCGTCGTCGGGAAAGGCGATCGCAATCGTATTGATTTTCGAACGCGGGATTTCGACTTCCTCCGTGCGGCCAGGCTGGGCGTCTTCAACGGCGCGCTCGGTATCTTCTGCGGCGCGAGCGCGAATGGAGGCTTCGTCCCAGTTGTCGGCAACGTGCGCGCCTTCTTCAGGCATCTCGTCCTGAATATCGATTTCCGTTTCCGCGTTGGCGTCAGTACCGCCGTAAATCCCAGGATCGATCAGTGTGAGGGAGACTTCGGCCATGCCGGTCGGCTTGCGATCCCGAGTGCCGGCGAAGATGACATCTTCCATGCGCGAGCCGCGCAGCGTTTTGGCCGATTGTTCGCCCAGCACCCAGGAGACGGCGTCAGAAATATTCGACTTGCCGCAACCGTTCGGGCCAATGATGGCGGCGACCCCGTCGCCGTGGAACTTCAACTCGGTGCGGTCGCAAAACGACTTGAACCCCAGAATCTGCAGCTTCTTCAGTTTGAGCAACGTCGACTCCTTAGGAACCAATGGCCAGTTGTTCAACTAGAACGAAACGCCAGTTTGACTGTGAGACGGCTTGTTAACCAGAAAGATTCCTCCAGCCGCCCAAAAAGCTGCCCGCGATCTTCCGGTGCAGATTTCGGCTGGCATATCTTCACCCCAGGCTGGAATGGGCGGGCACAGATTGAAGCTACTGTAACGGCGAAATCGTGCCCGGGTCAAGCAATATAACACTATATCTTGTGTGCCCATGCGCGATACCCCGCCAAATTGCACAGACATTGCAGCTTTGGGCCAAATCGCGAACGGGAAAGAATAAGGAGGTGGGAGAACCGCGAGAGCCTTTTCAGTCTAGCGCGGAGCCGACGGGGATCCAAGGGCTTTTTCAACGGAGGCCCGAGCTGTCGCCGGGCCGATACCTCGATCGTGCCGAAATGAACCGAGCGGGATCGGTTCTTTTCCTGGAATTGAACTGAATGGGCGAAAATTGGATTCAACTAACCTCTGGCCGGTCATCGGTAAGTTTTTGAGAAAAAAAGCCTTCCCATTGCATCTTGCGCAGTGCAATAATAGCGGCCCAAGAATTGCTCTGGCTAATTCCAGGTTTCCAGGTGGGCCCAAGTATGTTGATCGAAAAACTGGCGGCAGGGGTGGTGCAGGTGCAGACACCCATTGGTCCGCGCTATGTGATGCCATCATTTTTACAGCGGGTATATTTGCTCTGGCTGTTCCGCAACTTTCCCATCCTTCCGCATGCCGTTCTCTCCGGGCGGCAACAACGCATGATCGATCGAATGTGCAGCGAGCAAAGGTTTGTCTCCATGGCGTATTCGGACGGGATGAATGAAGCGCCGGTGCTGGGCACGATTGAACATCGTCCTGCGATATCGGCAGATCGTCTGCCGCCGCGCCGACCCATGGCGAGCGAAGGTTCTCAGGGTCTGGCCGCTGAAGTTCGTCAGCGCTCCTAATCGAAGACGTTGTTCGATCAGCAAGCGGCGAGCGGTGAGATTTCCGTGCACGTCGGAAGAACGCTGCACTCCCCTCAATTCTGCTGCAAGTTCCATCAGTGGCGAATCGCCGCCGCGATCTCGCAAGTCAAGCCCGTATCTCAGTGGGGCGCTGATCGCTGATCTAAGATAGTGCGATTGGTGGCGAAGACTCTCGCGGTGCATGCGAGATGCTATAATTTTTTCTTTGCTTTCCTTGTCAGGTTCCCACCGCGGGCGCGTAGCTCAATTGGCAGAGCAACTGACTCTTAATCAGTAGGTTGAAGGTTCGATTCCTTCCGCGCTCACCATATTTTCAAACAGTTACGGAGACTGCGATCCGTGTTGCAATCCGTTAGGCTTGCGACAGCGCTAAACGCACGATCTTGCTATGCGCTTCCGCCATCTCCGCCGTTGCCGCATCACCATAGATGTTCATGGTGGTACGGATGTCAGAATGCCGCATGAGTTTCTGCTGCACTCCTACTGGCGTACCCACTGAATCCAGCCATGACCTGTACGT
>JASHOT010000182.1 GCA_030040965.1 Candidatus Sulfotelmatobacter sp.
TCGCACCGCGGTCACCCTTCCACTGCCTTGCGCACGGCAGCTTTCGCTAAAAGTCGCGTGGAATCGAGCACAGGCAGCGGGGACGACTCTGGCGTTACCAGCAGCGGAATCTCCGTGCAGGCGAGCGCAACCGCATCGCACCCTTCATCTTTCATGCCACGAATTACTTCCACGTGGTACGCCAGGGAACGCGGCAGGAACTGTCCATTCACCAGTTCTTCGAAAATTATTTGATTGAGGTGCTCGCGCTGTTCAGTCGCAGGCACGCGGTGCTCAATTCCCACGGCCTTGAGCGCGTCCCGATAGACGGGGCCATCCATAAGATATTTTGTGCCCAGCACGGCAATGCGTTTGAATCCTTGCCTCTTTGCCTCGGCTCCGACCTCGCGAGCAATATGCAACCACGGGCGCGGCGACCGGTGCTCGACGAGATCGAATGCCTGATGAATCGTATTGTCGGGGCAGATCAAGAAGTCGGCCCCGGCCCGCGCCAGCCTTTCGGCTGAGGAAAGCATGAGTTCGGCAACTCCCGCCCAGTCATCGGAGTCGATGTACTTCATGTACTTGGCCATCGAGTGTGAGTGCAACGAGACTTCCGGATGGTCGTGCTGCCCCAGCATCTGCGCGCCTTCCAGTGAGATGGTGCGGTAACAGAGAGCTGCGCCCTCCGTGCTGCAGGCGACGATGCCGATGTGCAACATGCGCTACGGTGTTAAAGCTTTGATTGTAGCCGGGACTATCGCGTAGGGGCTTGTATCGCGATATCGCTTCTCGAATTCTTCACGCATGCAGATTGTTTTGAGGTCGACAACGCGATCGAGGGCGAGAATTCCGTCAAGATGATCGATTTCATGCTGCAGCAACTCGGCCAGATTTCTGTCATCGCCCGCCTCGAACCCCAGAAAGTCGCCTTCCAGATTCTGATAGCGGACATTGATTCTGCGCCGGCGCTCGACCTGCATGAAGATGGAGAGAAAACTCAGGCAGGCATCCCAGACGACGATCTTTTCTTCGCTGGCTTCAATGATCTCAGGATTGATCAGCGGCCAGGGTTCGACGCCAGGCAACTTCAGAAAGATTACGCGCTTGAGTACCCCAACCTGCGGAGCTGCAATGCCACGTCCATAGCCGGTTGACGCACGCCAATGGGCGAGCGTGTCGCCAAGGTCCTGAACTAATTCGTGGATCTCAGCCACGGTAGGATCTTCGACGGGCGCTGATCTCTCGCGTAGCAGTGGATCGCCAAGTTGGAGAACTGTGCGGATTGCCATAAAGAATGGGCTGTCTCGAAACCCCGAATTCGTTCGACGCCACGTTCGATCGCAAGAACTTCAGTTCATTTTCGCGCTGGTTCCTGCCAGGTAATCTGTAATATCCAACAAAGGATGAGCGAGAGCAAAAAAATTGCGAGATACGGATGAGCCGGCCAGAGCTTATGGGGCAAACGAAAATACCAAGCCAGCATCGCCGCCACCGTCGCAACTAGGGTGATCTTCAGAGTTTTCATTGGTGGCGAAATCCGCAAATCGATCAAACTTAAGAATACGGCCGTTGTAGTTTAGTTCATAAAAAGCTCGCCGGTTCCGGAGAAAGCTCGACTCCCTCACCGCGCCGCCGCCGCGTCGAACAGACTGAGCAGTTCAAGCTTCTTCTCCGCTGGCAAGAAAGATGCTTCAAACGAATTCCGCGCCAGTTCGCGTAAATGCTCGTCGGTAAAACCGAACGTGTCCTGCGCCCACTGATATTCCTTGCTTAAAGTTGTCCCAAACAATGCCGGGTCGTCGGTGTTCAAGGTAATCATAACGCCCTGATCGAAGTAACTCTTCGCGGGATGTTCCGCGATCGCCTTGCAGACTCCGGTGCGAACGTTGCTAGTCAGGCAGATTTCGAGCGGAATCTGCCGATACGCCAACTCTTCGACCAGATCAGGATCCTGCGCAGCGCTCACGCCATGGCCAATGCGCTCCGCCCGCAGATTGAGAGCTCCCCAAATCGATTCTGCCGGCGCGGTCTCGCCGGCGTGTGCGGTCAATCGCAAGCCGTTGTCGGCGGCATATCCGTAGACGCCGCGAAATAGTTCGGGAGGCGCCTTCTGTTCATCACCACCGATGCCCACTCCAACTACGCCGCGATCCTGGTATTGCACGGCAAGCTCGAAGACCTTCTGCGCTTCTTCGACACCGAAATGACGGGTCGCGTCGAAGATCCACAGCAGCGAAACGCCGAAATCGCGCATGCCGCGGGTGCGACCGCGCTCCAGGCCCTCAAATATCAGGTCGAAATCCTGCTTGCGAAAGAGGCAGACACCAACCGCGACGTAAACTTCGGCATGCAGAATGTTTTGTTCCTTGAGGCGCTGCACCAGCCGATAAGTGACGAGTTCGTAATCGTCGGGTCCACGCAAGTGGGCGCTCACTTCCTTGAATGCCATCAGGAATGATTGAAAGTCCGCGTATGCATAGAGCGCCTCTGTCTCTGCAAGAGTGCACTCCTCGCCGTGGCGCTTCCGAAGTTCGAGCAAGGTCGAGGGTTCGACCGCGCCTTCCAGATGAAGGTGCAACTCGGCCTTGGGAAGCTGCCGGATGAAACTGGAAGGCGGCTTGTCGGCCGCATCGTTCATGAATGAGATTCTAGAATGGGAGCAGCTGATTTGCGAGGACGGTCTTGGCAGGCGGTTTCTCCCAAACCCTCAAGACAATTTCTTAAAAGATTGCCGGTCGCCTACCGCCCAGGTTGTTCCGCCGTCGCGGCTCCACTCATACATGGTGTGGAAGGCGGTTGCCGAGTCGCGATAGAAGGTGAATCGCTCCCGTCCGAGATCTTTCGGACCTCCCGGCGCGGTCTCGAATGAGAGCTTCCCATCCTGCCATCCACCGCGAAGGACGCTGGCACCGCCTTCATGATTGCTAACCAGGAGCATGACCAGTTCTCCTGTATCTGAGTTCACGCTCCACAGCGCAACGAATTCGAAGTCGTTGGGTGGTTTCTCTTTTTGATGTACGACCAGACATTGATTCTCGACATCGGGTACGAAGCTGTAGTCGGAGGCGAGCGGCTTGCCGGATTTGACGAAAGCCCCGCTGCCGGTCCAGTTTCCGGCGAAGTACGCGACCATATCAGGCGGCAATGCACCTTTGGCAGACTCTGCTGTCGGGGCTGCCGATGCCGAGGCAATGAGCGGAGTTAAAACGCATAAGGAGAAAACACCGCAAAGGCACTCGAGAGGGCGTAGTCGCACAGGATTGCTCCTTGAGAGAACAAGAAGGCAGATAGGCCGCAGGAAGTGAGACGGCGGCGGCTGGCAGAGGTAAGCAACGCCGCTGGCCCGAAGGGATGAAACGCTGGAATTTAGTGGCGAGCGAACTCGCTGCGATGTCGGCTATAAAAAACGTAGATCAGGAGGCCGAGACCGAGCCAGATCACGAAGCGAAGCCATGTGATCAGGGTGAGGCCGAACATAAGTCCGCCGCAAAAAAAAACGCTGAGCAGCGGGAACCACGGCACGAAGGGCACACGGAACGCGCGTTTTCGATCCGGCTGATTACGTCGCAATAGAATCACCCCAACCGAAACCAGCACAAAGGCGAACAGCGTTCCAATGTTTGCCAGGTCGGCGGCATCGCCGATGTCGACGAGCCCGGCAGGTATTCCTACCGCGAAACAGGCGATCCAGGTGGACCAGTGCGGGGTCTTATATTTGGGGTGTACGGCGGAGAACAGCTTGGGCAATAAGCCGTCGCGGGACATGGCGTACCAGATGCGCGCCTGCCCGTATTGAAAGACTAGCAAGGACGAAATCATGCCGGTCAGGGCGCCAATCACGATCACCGACCGGAACAGGGGATGTACACCCAGATACTTCATCGCGTAGGCGACGGGTGCTTCAGCAGCGGCACCGGAAACAAACGTCGTGTACCTCATCATGCCGAGCAGCACGACGGCGACTCCGATATAGAGGACTGTGCAGATGACCAGCGACATGATGATGCCGAAGGGCAAATCTTTTTGCGGGTTCCGCGACTCCTCGGCGGCGGTGGAGACAGAATCGAACCCAATGTAGGTAAAGAAAACGATGGCCCCTCCGGTCACGATGCCGGCAAATCCCGACGGCGCAAAGGGCACCCAGTTCGTGGGCTTCACCAGCATTCCGCCAACCACCAGAAAGGTGAGGATGGCGCCGATTTTGACCGCGACCATAAGGTTGTTGGTCTCGGCAGATTCCTTGACGCCGCGCACCAAAAGCAGAGTGAGAATGAAGACGATCAGAAATGCCGGTACATTGAAATACGCCCCCGTCCACTCCCCACCGGCCCTGACCGGACTCGCCCAGTGGTCGGGCAATGTGATGCCGAAGGCGGCGAATTGCGCCTTGATATATCCGGCGAAGCCCACCGCTACGGCTACATTACTGACGACATATTCGAGGATCAGATCCCAGCCGATGATCCAGGCGAAGATTTCGCCGAGCGTGGCGTAGGAATAGGTGTAGGCGCTACCCGCGATGGGGATCATCGAAGCGAGTTCTGCGTAGCACAGACCAGCAAAGCTGCAGGCAATCGCTACCAGGAGAAACGAAATGGCAATCGATGGCCCCGCCGGAGGGCGGCCGTGCATCAGCGCTCCGGCAACGTGCCCGGTGCGCAAGAAGCTGACGATCAGGTCGAGTGCCTGGACGTGAAGGAGGGAAGGAGCCTGGAAATATTCTCCAGCGGCAGCGGTGCCGGTGAGAATGAAGATTCCCGAACCAATGATCGCGCCTATACCCAGCGCGGTCAGCGACCACGGGCCCAGCGACTTCTGGAGCTGCTGGCCCGGCGACTCGGATTCCGAAATCAGCTTATCGATCGATTTGCAGCAGAAGAGCTGACGGTTGGAGGTGCGGAGGACAGCTGCGGGTTCCGTGGGCGTTTGTGACAAGCGGTTGTGGTCTCCTGAGTTGGCCTTCAGCACTCAGCTATCAGCATTCAATCCCACCCTACGAAAATCGCCCTTCGACTTCGCTCAGGGCAGGTGTAGGGTGGGCACCTAGTTTATTACGTACTAGCGCTTGGCCTGGCCGCGGGCCATCTTCTTGACCTTCGGCTTCTTCGAACCGCGCGGATAATCGCGCGGCTTCAGCGGTTTTTCCGCCTTGCGCTTCTTGCGAGAGGCGCGTTTAGCTCTCTTGCGTTCTTCACGGGACAGCTTTGTTGTATTGGCCATGAGTCCTTTTGGAATTGTAATTTGGTAATCGAGTAATTTCGTTAACTTGAAAACGCCCTCGGCACAAATTTAAAAATTACCCGATTACAAAATTACCAAATCGCGGTTACGCTCGCTCCAGCTGGGCATACTTCTCCACCAGCTTCTTCAAGCCGAAGCGTGGAAATTGTACCGTAATCTTGGCTTCTTCGCCTTCTCCTTCGCGCTGATAGACGGTTCCCTCTCCGTACTTGGGATGCCGGACCTTCTGACCGGGCCGGAATCCGCGCTTGCCCTTCGGTTCTTCAACCGGAGCCTTGGCAATGGAAAACTTCTTGCCGCGGCTGGCAAAAAACTCCGCGATGTTCTCAATGGAATTGTACTGCTTGCTCGGCGCCGTGGAACCGCTGGGCTGCGCCCCGCCGGACAGCCGAGGGCGGCTGTCCCTACGCGAGTCGTGCCAGGATGCGCTCTGGTCTTCGTCTTCGTAAGAGTAATGAGTCGAAGCGATGCCGTCGCTTGGCGACTGGGCAGACATACGTGTCCGGCCCACATTGCCGACACGAGCACGGGTTGTTCCCAGCTCTTCAATCAACCCTCCAGGAACCTCTTCGAGGAATCGCGAGGGCACGCTCGCCTCGGGTAGATCGGTTCCGTATCTGCGCCGGTACACGGCGCGCGTGAGGATGAGCTGATCCATAGCACGCGTCATTCCGACATAACAGAGACGGCGCTCCTCTTCGATATCGTCGGGCGCCAGCATGGTACGCGAGTGTGGAAAAAGTCCCTCTTCCAAGCCGCTCAGGAATACAAGTGGAAATTCCAGGCCCTTCGCGGCGTGCAGGCTCATCAGCGTAATCTGCGCGCGTTCGTCGTAATCATCGGCATCAGCGATGAGCGCGGCATGATCGAGGAACTGATCGAGCGTTTCGCCGCGATCGCGCGAGTCCATGGCCGCGTTCACCAGTTCGTGCAAATTTTCAATCCGAGAGTAGGCCTCCGGTGTGTCTTCGTCTTCGAGCAGCTTGATGTAACTGGTTCGGTCGATCAGAAACTTCAGGATGTCGGCGGTGGAAACGGTCGGAGCAGGGAAGGCGTTGCGGTCGGCAGAGTCAGCCGCATCCGTAGCCCCCCCAGAATTGTCATCCCGAGCGGAGACGGAAGGCTCGCTGGCGAGCGTTCCGTCGGAGTCGAGGGACCTTGTGTTTCCTTCACTGTCGTCGGCGCCAAAATCGAAGGAGAAATTCCCAAATTCCGCAGGATCGAATGCGGTAGCGTCGTCGGCCGAACTGCCCACGTCTGAATGCGGCTGCGGAGCATCGCTTCGCTGGACAGCCGAGGGCGGCTGTCCCCACATGGCCGGTGGCAACTCCCCAGCATTCGCGCGCGAGGGTGCCCGCGCCACGCCATCCTCCAACCGCTCGACAAACGTTCCGGCCATCATAGCCTGCGCATCTTCAATCAGTTCCCGAAAATTCTTCAGTGCAGCCAACGCACGCGGAGGAACGAGTTGCCGCTTGATCGCTTCTCCGATCGCTCCCCACAAAGACAGCCCAGTCTCGAGCGCCAGATTCTCCAGCGTGTCGATCGTGCCTTTTCCAATGCCGCGCGCCGGGGTATTGATCACTCGCAACAGCGAAATCGAATCGTCGGGGTTCTGAATAACCTTGAGATACGAGATCATGTCTTTGATCTCAGCGCGCTCATAAAACGAGAATCCCCCCACGACGTGATATTTCAGGCCATAGCGCCGCATCGCTTCTTCAAACAGCCGCGACTGCGAGTTGGTCCGATAGAGCACGGCGGCGCGTGGGTCCTGGCCATGGTCGAACGCTTCGCGCAGGTAGCTCGCGACGCGATCGGCGATGAACAGCGCTTCGTTCTCTCCGTCCGGCGCTTCGTAGTATCCGATCTTCGTGCCGCCCTGCCGCGAGGTCCAGAGATTCTTGCCTTTGCGCCGGACGTTATTCGCCACCACCGCCGATGCAGCCTGCAGAATGTTCTGCGTGGATCGGTAATTCTGTTCCAGGCGAATGATCTTTGCTTCGGGAAAGTCCTGTTCGAACTCCAGGATGTTGCGAATGTCCGCCCCACGCCAGGAATAGATTGACTGATCCTCGTCGCCAACCGCACAGACGTTGTGCCGTTCGCCCGCCAGCATGCGCATGAGTTCGTACTGTGGCCGATTCGTGTCCTGATATTCGTCGATCAGAAGGTACTGGAAGCGGCGGTTGTAATACTCGCGCACCGGTGCCGCCGATTTTAAGAGTCGCACAGCTTCGAGCAAAAGATCATCGAAGTCGAGGGCATTCGCCTTGCGCAATTCCTTGCGATACTCCTCATAAAGATGCGCAATCTTTTCCGTCTTCGGGTCGGCGGACTGCAGATAAAGTTCCTGCGGTTCGAGCATGTGATTCTTCGCCCACGAAATCCGTCCCAGCACGGTGCGCGGCGTGAGTTGTCTGTCGTCGACACCGAGCCGCTTCATGATCTGCTTGACGACCGATTGCATGTCGGCTTCGTCGTAGATAACAAATTTTTTTGTATGTCCGATCGGTGGCTGCCCAGGCACGGTGGAGGGAATCCGCAACGCTTCGATGTCGCGGCGCAGCAAGCGCACGCAGAAAGAATGAAACGTGGAAATAACCGGCTTGGCGATGCTCAATCCGCCGACCAGCCTTTCGACGCGCTCTCCCATTTCGGCCGCGGCCTTGTTGGTGAAGGTCATCGCCAGAATCGATTCCGGCATCACGCCTTTGTGCTCGATGAGATGGGCGATCCGGTAGGTGATGACGCGCGTTTTGCCGCTGCCCGCGCCGGCGAGGATCAAAACAGGGCCGTCGGTGGTTTCGACGGCCTCGCGCTGCTGCGGATTCAGTTGATCGAGAAAAGACAATGCGAATGCGGCTCCGGAAGCCGGTACTTTGATTTTACAAGGAACCGCACGAGAACGATTAAGGTTCAGATTTGGCGCGGTTCT
The DNA here is from genome assembly GCA_030040965.1 of Candidatus Sulfotelmatobacter sp. Taxonomy (GTDB): domain Bacteria; phylum Acidobacteriota; class Terriglobia; order Terriglobales; family Acidobacteriaceae; genus Sulfotelmatobacter. Next base: position 8,162 of record JASHOT010000182.1, read on the forward strand.
TGCCATCGGGATGACTTTTGTAAAAGCAGTCTCCTGCTTCGCTCAAAAATGACAGCGTTAAGGAGTGACTACGCCTTGGCCAGGCGGGCGGCGGACCAGGTTTTAGCGAATTCTGAAAGGCGGGTGAGGGCGTCGGGAAATTTGTCGGTGACGGCGGCGAATCCGAGGCGGAAGTGCGCGGGCGAATCGAAACAGTCGCCGGGGGCGAGGAGGATGCCGAGCTTGGCGGCGGCTTGGCAGAACGGGCGGCTATTCTCGGCACTGCGGAGCCAGGGAAACGCGGTCATTCCACCGCGGGGCGGGATCCAGTCGAAGATGTCGCGATGTTGGGAGATGAAAGCGGCAAGGTGACGGAGATTCTGCGTGGCAGTTTGCTGCGTCTTGCCGAGGATGGCGGCGCGGTTGCGCATGGCAATTTCGGCGAGGATTTCTCCGGCCGAATTGTTGGAGATGGAGAAGTAGGTGCGGGCGGTCCAGTAGCGCTCCCGGCGCTTGGGATCGTGTTCGATCATCCAGCCGACGCGGATTCCGGCTAAGGGAAACGCCTTTGAAAAATTGTGGATGACAGTGGCCTGGGGAAGACGGGCGGCAGATTGCGTGGGCGGTCCGTGATAGACGGGATGAAAGACTTCGTCGTTGACCAGTTGAATGCCGCGCGATGAAGTGAAGTCGTGTAGCGCATCGAAGTCAGCGTCAGTGAGAGTAGCTCCGGTGGGGTTGTGCGGGCTGTTGACGAGGATGAGTTTGGTGTTGTGGTCGGCAAGTTTTTTGATTTCGTCGAGATCGATCTGGAAGTTATTTTCGCGGCGAATGCCGTAGTAGCGAATCTCGGTGCGAAGAGATTCGGGTAGCGCGGCAAAGGGCGCGTAGCAGGGATGGGGCAGGATGACGTTGGCTCCGGGCTCGGCGGCGAGCCACATGAGAACGACGAGCGCTTCGGAGGCGCCGGTGACGACCTGGACGGAGTCGGGATCGACGCCTTGCATTTCGGCGATGGCGGCGCGCAGTCCGGGCGCTCCGGCGGGATGTCCGTACACGAGT
>JASHOT010000183.1 GCA_030040965.1 Candidatus Sulfotelmatobacter sp.
GGCGCAAACTTGTGCAAAGGCAGTTGCGGAAGGCTTGTATGGCGTCGCCTTCGGAGATCTGTTTCTCGAAGACGTGCGCGCCTATCGCGAGAAGCAGCTGAAGGATACGGGATTGGTTCCCGTCTTCCCCGTGTGGGGATTGCCGACACGCGATCTGGCGCACGAAATGATCGCGGCGGGATTGCGCGCCAAGCTGACCTGCGTCGATACGACGAAGCTCGATCGATCGTTCGCCGGGCGGGAGTTTGACGAAGCGCTGCTCGCAGATTTGCCCGTGGAGGTGGATCCATGCGGCGAGCGCGGGGAGTTTCATTCGTTCGTTTACTCGGGGCCGATGCTCGACGCGGCTGTGCCGGTTTCGGTTGGTCCGACGGTGGTGCGCGATCAGTTTGTGTTTGCAGATTTGATGCCAGCGTGATCGTTTGCGCCAGGGCTGGCGCATCTGCTGAGAGATTCCCGATCAGCGCGCGAGAGTTTTCCTCAACAACCGCTTGCTTTTTGCTCTTCACCCTGTGGTAAACTCGCCGCCGACTGATGCTCGCGCTGTGGGCCGGGCATTTCGCCGTGGGGAAATCCTTTTCGAGTTCGTCCTCAGTTTTGAGGAGGAGTGGGGAATGGGCCTCGCGTTAATGGTTTTGATCTGGCTGATCACTCTGGTCAGCACGTACTTTTTCGTCGCCAGGACATGGTGGCTGCCCGCCGGAGCCTCGGCCGCGGCGGCCTGGATCGACGGACAATTCACGCTCACCTTCATCCTGATGGGCATTGTGTTTCTCGCGGCCCAGCTTGGACTCGGCTACATCGTGTGGAAATATCAGCAGAGGCCGACATCGCCGCCGGTTTTGTATTCTCATGGCAATACAAAGCTGGAAATCATCTGGACGTTTCTGACCGCGGTACTCTTCATCGGGCTGAACCTGATGGGAGCACCCGTGTGGGCAAGCCAGCGATGGGATCCTCCTGCAGACGATGCAGTGAAAGTGGAAGTGACCGGCATGCAGTTCGCCTGGTACTTCCGCTATCCCGGGCCGGACGGAACGTACGCCAAAACGAATGTGAAATTGATGGATCCTTCCGCGGGCGGCGAAGCCGCGGTGGGACTGGACACGAACGATCCCTCCGCGAAAGATGACGTCGTCACTGGAACGATGTATCTGCCGGTGAACCGGGAAGTGGATCTGAGCCTGCGCTCGGTCGATGTGATTCACAGCTTTTTTGTGCCGTCGCTGCGCTTCAAGCAGGATGCGGTTCCGGGCCTGAATATTCATATGCATTTCAAGCCGACAGAAATCGGTGAGTACGAAATTGCCTGCGCAGAATTGTGCGGACTTGGTCATTACAAGATGCACGGCATGGTGCACGTCGTCAGCCAGGAGGATTTTGACAAGTGGCTGGCGGCACGGGAGGCGGAGAAACAGTAAAATGGCGACCCCAGTTTCGGTCCACGCGCACGCTGCTCCTCAAGGGTTCATTCGCAAATACATCTTCAGCCTCGACCACAAAGTCATCGGCATTCAGTATTTCTTTCTCGCGCTGACAGCGGTGTTTGTCGGGATGTTCCTCTCGCTGCTGATGCGCATTCACATGATCTGGCCGACCGCGGTCTTGCCGATTGTCGGCGAAATCAAGCCGGAACAATATCTCAGCTTGCTCACCATGCACGGCACGATCATGGTTTTCTTCGTGCTGACGACCGCGCCCCAGGGGGGATTTGGCAATTACGTTCTGCCGATTCAAATTGGCGCGCCGGACATGGCGTTTCCTGTCCTCAACATGCTGTCGTTCTGGACGACGTTTGTCGGGTTCATTGTCATCATTGCCGCGTTCTTCGTGACGGGCGGAGCGCCACTGCATGGCTGGACGGGATATCCACCACTCAGCGCGGTGCAATCGGCTGGTCCTGGCGAGGGACTGGGCGCAGACCTTTGGATCACCAGCATTGCGATCTTCTGCATTGCTTCGCTGATGGGTGCGCTGAATTTCATCACCACGACGCTCGATCTGCGGGCCAAGGGCATGAGCCTGATGCGCATGCCGCTGACGGTCTGGTCGTGGTTCATCACTGCGATCCTCGGTCTGTTGGCGTTTGGCGTGCTGCTCTCAGCGGGCATTCTGCTGCTGCTCGATCGCAATATGGGGACGAGCTTCTATGTTCCGCTCATTAACGTGAACGGCGTCATGATGGGACATAAAGGCGGGTCTCCGCTCTTGTGGCAGCACCTTTTCTGGTTCTTCGGCCATCCCGAGGTCTACATCGCGATTCTGCCCGGCATGGGCGTGACGTCGCAGGTTCTTTCGACCTTCTCGCGCAAGCCGATTTTCGGCTACAAAGCGATGGTCTACGCGATGCTCGCGATCGGATTTTTCGGCTTTATGGTGTGGGGCCATCACATGTTCATGAGCGGAATGAGCCCCTACTCGGCGTTTGCGTTCTCGATTCTGACCATGTGCATCGGCGTGCCATCGGCAATCAAGACATTCAACTGGCTGGGCACGATGTGGAAAGGTCACATTCGCTTTGACACGCCGATGCTCTATGCCATCGGCTTCGTCTCACTCTTCGTTTCCGGCGGATTGAGCGGGCCATTCCTGGCGCAGCCTGTGCTCGACATTCAACTGCACGACACTTATTTCGTGGTCGGACACTTCCATCTGATCATGGGGGTAGCGGCGATCTTCGGAATCTTTGCGGCGACGTATTACTGGTTTCCGAAGATGTTTGGCCGCATGATGAATGAGACTTGGGGACGCATTCACTTCTTCATTACACTGGCGGGAACCTACGCGATCTTCATGCCGATGCATTATCTCGGCATGGCGGGCCAGACGCGACGCTACTCGCAGTTCACAGAAGTGGCTTATCAGACGAAGCTGATTCCGCTGCAAACATTCATGACCTACGCGGCGATCATCACCATTGCGGCGCAGTTCATTTTCGTGATCAATCTGTTCTGGAGCATGTTCAAGGGGCCGAAGGCCAGCGACAATCCCTGGGAGGCGACGACGCTGGAGTGGACAACGACGACTCCGCCGCCACACGACAATTTCGGCGGCGTGACGCCGGTGGTACATCACGGGCCCTATGAATACGGCGTGCCGGGTGCTCCCAGGGATTATGTAATGCAAAACGATCCGGCAACCTACGCGGCGCACTGATGCACTAAGTAGTTATGGCGACCTATACTCCAAGCACTCCGATTGATCACCTTGGCGGCATCAAGCCCCCCGAACCGCCTGCGGGAGGCGGCGACGACGGGCGCAGCGCAAGTTTTCCAGATTACCGCGCGCGGCTGCGGCGAGCCCGGCTGGGGCTGATCTGCGGGATTGCTACCGTCTGCATGGTCTTTATTTCTCTGACCAGCGCGTACATTTTCCGGCAGGGACTGCCGACGTTTGACGGCACTACAAACTCTTATGTTCACGACTGGGGCTCGGTGAACTTGCCATGGATGCTGCTCTTCATCAACACAGCATTGCTTCTGGCGAGCAGCGTGACCATGGAATTGGCGCGCCGCAATGCAGCGCGCCAAGCGGCCCTAGCCCCGGTGGAATCAATTCCGGGAGTTTCTCTGGGAAGTGAGAGATCGTTTCCCTGGCTGGCCATAACTGTGTTATTGGGATTCGGATTCCTGGCCGGACAGTGGCTGGCATGGATTGAATTGCATAACCGCGGCTTTTATGTGAATACGAATCCCAGCAGTTCGTTCACGTTTCTGCTGACGGTTACGCACGCGGTTCACCTTGCCGGCGGGCTGATCGCGCTGCTGTGGGCAGCAACAGCTTCTCTGCGGCATAAGACGGCTGAGGCGCGGCAGATCGCGGTCGACATCTCGGCCTGGTACTGGCATTTCATGCTGGTGTTGTGGGTGTACATTTTTGCGTTGTTGGGCATCGCAAGATAATCGGGTTTCAAAGTGGCAAGGTTTCAAAGCTTCAAGGAACCTCCGGGCGAAACCTTGAACCTTTGGAACATTGAAACCGGGAAAAGGGGAAGGAATGGCTGACGCCACGCTGGAACATGCTGCGGTGGGGCACGGCGCTCCGGGAGCGTACGAGGCGCCGCTGTTTGGAGCGTATTCGAAAAAAGTCGGGATGTGGCTGTTCCTGGCATCAGACTCGCTGACTTTCGGCGCGCTGCTGTTCGCCTTCAGCTACAACCGCATCTACACCGATTGGCCGACGCCATTTCACGTGGCCAGCATCACGAATGCGACCATCATGACGGCATGCCTGCTCTCGAGTTCGCTAACCATGGTGCTTGGAGTCTTTGCCGCGCAGCGCGGAGATCGCGCGTGGACGCGCAACTGGCTGCTTGCGACCATGGCCTTTGGCACGGCATTCATTGTGCTTCACGGCATGGAGTGGACCAAGCTGATCGGTGAAGGGCTGGCGCTGCCGGGATTTCCGCGACCCGCAGGGGCGGCGACGGGAGAACTGGCCGAGGTCTCGAAGAACACTCCACAATTCGCCGCAACATTTTTTGGACTCACGGCCATGCATATGCTCCACGTCACCATCGGCGTGATCTATCTGGGAGTGGTTGCGCTGCGCAAGTTATTTCTGCCGATCCTTGGCGCAATCTGGCTGGCGGGATTCCTGCTGATTCCTTCGGACAACGTGTTTCATTACGGCATCCACGTTCTTTTGATCGGACTGGTTCTGGCTACGGTGATCCTGTTCTTAAAACCGAAGGATTATGACGCGCATGACGTAGAGGTATCGGGATTGTACTGGCACTTCGTCGATCTGGTATGGATGTTTATTTTCCCGCTGGTGTATTTGATGTCGACAAGAATTTCGTAGGAATTGAGCAATTGGGTAATTTAGTGATCGGGAAATTGAAAAGCGCGGCTGTCTGGCGGATTTTTCAATTCACAGTTACTCGATTACGCGGTTACCAAATCTCGTTGGGGGATACCGATGCACGACGTGACACATGATGACAGCAAGGGACAGTATTTCTGGGTATGGGGCGCGCTGCTGATTCTGACGGGAGCTGAGGTGTGGCTTGGCTACCACAGCAGTCTCATGATGGCTGTGCACATGCTGGAGCTCTTGCTGATACTCTCCATCATCAAGTCGGCGCTGATTATCGGCTATTTCATGCACCTGAAATTTGAAACGGCTCTGATGCGCTGGCTGCTGGTCATCTCGGTGACGGCCTGCTTCATCATCATGTATTTCTTTTTCTTCCCCGACGCGGATCGGATCCTTAAACTAGGTGTGAAGTGAACATGTTTAGCCAAAAACCCACGCACGCTGGGCCGAATGCGGTGAGAAGGTTCAAACCTGTGCGGGTATCCACGGCGCTCAGTTGGCTGATTCTGGGGCTGATTCTCGGTGTCTCTGCCGCTCCCGCCTTCGCGCAGGGTTGCGCGATGTGCTACCAGAATGCGAAGAGCACTCCCAAGGATGCGCAGCGGACCCTGAACCGCGCGATTTTCGTGATGTTGGTTCCTCCGTTAGCGGCGATGACTCTTGGCGTGGGCGCAGCTTTTCGGTACGGAAAATATCGCGACCAGGAAAACGAGAAACAGAATTCGCCCGAATAACGAACTCGCTCCCCGCCTCTCGTTTCTGGGTGATTCAAACGCCACGACGTCTGCTTTATGCTAGTAGTGGATGCCTTCCCTCAAGTTCAACCGAACTCCAAGCTGGCTGCGAATCACAGATCGACGTCGAATTCTGATCGTTGCGTTGGTCTTCTCTGCGATCCTGTCCATCGCTTCTGGCCTTTCAGCTTCCGAGAAAGAAAAGAAGAAGGAAAAGAAAAAAGAAGAGCCGATCCTTCATCCGGTTGGCTTCAGCCTGCGGAACTTCGCCGTTCCCGAGGACTATAACTGGCGCGGTTCCGATGCTCACACATTGAGCGGAATTGTCTGGTATCCGGCGGAAAGCAGCATTGGGGAAAAAGATCAATATGTTCCGCCCGATGCGCCGCTTTTCTACGCGGGACGAGCCGCCATGGATGCGACGCTGGCTCCCAGTTTCGGCAAGTATCCGCTGATTGCGCTATCGCATGGCACAGGCGGCAGCGCCATACAAATGGCGTGGCTCGGGACCTATCTCGCGGCGCGGGGGTTTATCGTCGTCGCAGTCAATCATCCCGGCAACAATGCGATCACGGGGTACACAGCCCAAGGATTTGCGGAAGGCTGGGAGCGAGCCCAGGACATCAGTGCGGCGGTCAGCGACATGCTCGCCGATGCCCGCTTCGGTTCCAAAATTGACGCGCAGCGCATCGGCGCCGCCGGTTTTTCCTATGGCGGATACACGATGATGCAACTTGCCGGGGCAACGACGGACTGGAGCCG
>JASHOT010000184.1 GCA_030040965.1 Candidatus Sulfotelmatobacter sp.
TCATCCACCGCAGAAGCAGCATGCTGCATGATGTGAAACTTGTCGTAAACGATCCGGCAGTTCGGGGCCCACTGTTCCATGCTTTGCCGAAATGGTTCCCACATGTCCACACAAGCGGCCCGGATCGCACTCCGCTGGAAGGCACTCAGCTGCGTCTCGAAAAACTCATCCAGCGTCTCTTTCTTCCGCTCCTGGCCAAACCATAACGGCTCCCCGCTTTCCAGGTTGCTCACCACCGTCAGAAACTTCTGTTTCTTCCCCAAATAAATCTCGTCAACCCCCATCTGTCGCAATACCGGCTTTCTCCGTCCCGCCGCCCAGCGCTTCAGATAGCGCAGATCGATCGCCCGCACCGTGCTGGCTGCCAGTCCAAACGCCCGCGCCACCCGCCGCACCGGGGCACTCTCACAGGCCAGCCCCACCGCCTCTTCGAAGCGCTTACTGAACGGCGCCTTCGACGGTAAAAGCGGCACCTTCTCCGTCTTGATGCCGCAATCCGGACACCGCACCCGGTACAGCTCTACTACTACCGTCGTGCGATACTCCGACCACGGCAGATCGCGCACCTCCCGCTCATAGCTGTCGTAGGCATCCGCGAACTTGCGTCCACAGCCCGAGCAAACCAGCTTCCGGTTCCCACGCTTGCGCCGCACCCACAGCTTCAGGGTCTTCGCCGCCTCATTGATTTCGTGCTGGTAGACCCGATATCCCGGCCATCCCAGCACTCTCGTCCAGTCGTTTTCTCGCATCGCAGCGAGAGTGTAACCAGAGTTGCTGAAAATCCAAAATGCCCATTAAATATGGAGACGTTACAAATTCCTGCTCAGAGCCCCTTTTTCGAGGGTACTCGCCACTCGAATCATAATGTTTTCCTCTGAACAGGCAAAGTTAGTGGCTCTGGTGTGCCGCACCGGTGTTGTAACATCTCGATTACCCTTCTCAAAATCCCTGATGAGGGCACACCCGTCCGACCCTCCGCTATCGTGATTTGCGACCTTTTGCTTGTCGGGAACGGTAGCGCAGTTTACGCGCCACCACTTCTCCAAGCGGCGCATCGGGAACTTTCTTAAACGAGGATCGTGCAAGGGCGTTGATGCGATCCTTGGTACGGGATTCAACTTCGTCAGCATCGGCCTCAGCCGTAGAACCCTTCAACCCGCGCAGTTCCTCATTTGCTGCACGGCGCATTTCCATGTGTCCACGCTGCTTGTTAAGGCGGATGTTCTTCCGACTCGACGTGGGACACTCACCGTAGACATTGCAGCGGTCTTTCGTGAGACTGAGTCGCTTCTTTTCGGTTGGAGACTTAACCTTGCTCATTCCCCAGCAGTATGCCCCATCTGGCCAGTAGTTGTTGGAAAATCCGGATTGCGCTCAAACCCCACTTTGCCGCTCAAAGCGTGAAATGGCCTGCTGTTGTCCACGTGTACGGCAGTACAGCCGTGCTGAACCGATTCACCCTACACGAGCAGTTTACCGATTCCGACATTGTCATTGAAATGCGTGAAACAGAGACCTATGCAAAACGGCTCTTGGCTTCTGGTTGCGAGGCAATGGGGGCCGTTGCCTTTAAATTTCCACAAGCCCTTGACTAACGGGTTTTACTGCGACACAACATGCACGACGATGTCCTTCACGCACTGTGCCTCGCCCACGTGAATTCGGCTCGGGTGCGCTAGGTCGCTGGCTGCGGGATAGAAAGTTCTCGGAAACTAAGAGGAAGCAGCCGTTCCTTGTTCCTGCACCTGTGTCTTCCACTGAAAGGCCAAGGCACCAAGCGCGACCAGCGCCCATATCTCCATACATCCCTCTAGCGTTCCAACGACGGCTCGGATCGAATCCCATCGATAAAAACCGTTAAATGCTTGCTGCAGGACGTAAGGATCATCCCCGATACGGTGCAAACTCAGCATAATGGGAGCGGCTTGCGTCGTGGTTAGCATGACGCAGATCGCGAGTAGGGCAGATCCGTACAAGGGGATGGCCGCCCACCACGGTCGTCGCGAACCGAGGCGGAAGACGATCGCCGCGGCCAGGATCATGGCAAGTCCTCCGATGCCCGCCAGAGGATAGAGAATCGTTCCATTTCCAAGATCAGCGGCTCGGCTGAACGCGGCCCACGCTTCGACACCGAGGTGTCGCCAGGCCGGCATCTCCACTAAAGTGCGATTCATGGTGCCAATGACGTTCTCCAAGAGTTGTTGCACGACGATGAGAGCAAGCGCCAGGCCCAAGGCAGTATGAGTTTTCATAGTTGATACCTCTCTTTCATTTAATACATCGTTATACGATGTATATGCCAAATAGAGATGCTTGTCAAATTGGCTATGACACTAGAGACCAGCCAAAAAACCGCGCAACTTGTTTGTGAGATTCGTACTCGACTATAATACCTTGTAGACCGATGTACTTGACTGCCGGAGGGGTACCGGAATGGCGTTTGATCGAGAATTGCTCAAAGGCAGCATCGCATTGCTAATCCTCAAGCTCCTATCCGAACGCGACATGTACGGGTACGAGATCATCCGGGAATCGATGCGTCGCAGCCAGGATGCATTTGAATTCAAAGAGGGCACGTTATACCCGGCGCTTCACCAGTTGCACAAACGTGGCTACCTCCGCTCAGAATGGCGCACTGGCGAGACCGGCAAGCAGCGAAAGTATTACGGCCTGACAGCCGCTGGCCGCAAAGCCGCACGCCGGAGTGAAGAAGAATGGCTTTCTTTTACGAACGTAGTGAACGCCATCCTTTCGAAGGCCGACGCATGACGCATTTGGATTACATCGTTTCCCGAGTTGTTCTGCAGGCCAAGCTTCCGGGCAACAAGCGCCGCTGCGAAGTAGCCAAAGAGTTGCGCGCTCATTTGGACGACCTCGCGGAGGAAGTCCGGTCTCAAGGCTATGATTCCGAGGCTGCAGCCCGCATCGTCGGGATGCGGTTCGGCGAGCCGCAGGAAATCGCCACAGCCTTCGCTTCCGTTTACGCGCCAGAACGATGGGCGAGGCGCATTCTTCAAGCGACGATTTTACTCGCCGCTTCTACCATAGCTGTGGCTCTCGTGCTCAGCGCTGTGCAGTCCGTCGCTGCGGTGTGTACTGCCGGGTCAATCTTGTCGACGTTGCGTGATATTTATCAGGAACTTGTCGGCTTCGGCATGATCACAGCCGGTTATTGCAGTCTCTATGCGGGGGAACGTCTTTTCCCGTCCTCTCTGGCGAGGGCTGTTTTGCCAAGCGTCAGTTTGGGCTTGTGTTTCTCCGCTCTGTTCGCCTGGCTGATCCCGCAACACGCGGCACTGCCCGTGGTTGCCTTCGCTTGTGCCGCTTCCGCTCGCCTACTTCAAGGGTTCGAGATACCCTTCATTTGGTTCGCCGGAACCGCGCTGCCGCTTCTGATCGGGTGGGCATTGTTTGGTCGGCTGCTTCCCGGCTGGGAATTCCCATGGTTCGTGTGGTTCAGCCTAACCATTTCTTGCAAAGCGCTGCAAGAAATCGTTCGGCTCTTTGAAAGAGCTTTCGTGCAGGATTTAGCGTAAGCGATTCTGCTGTTATTTTCCCGAAACCCCCGTATGTGATTTGGCTTTTTGAAAGTATCGCTGGGGTGGACGTTCTTGGGATGTTTTCTTACGCGACTGTCGAGTTTGTGGTCTCTCAGTTTCGGTAGCTGTCGAAGAATCGCCATTTCGCTCAAAATCCACTTTGCCGCTCAAAGCGATCCCGGTAGGGATACCACTTGCGTGATACCCCCCGGACGGACCCGGACGGGCGCTCGTTAGCGCATCCGGTTCTTATCTCGGATGATTGGCGGCGAAGCGGACCGCGGGATAAGGATGGAGCACGCGGGGTCGAGGGAGCCACCGGTCGCCCAGCCCAAGCATCTTTCTCCAGGGCAGACGTTGTT
>JASHOT010000019.1 GCA_030040965.1 Candidatus Sulfotelmatobacter sp.
CATTGCGGGGAAGGATCGCAGAAGCAGCGGCGGGCGATGCGCCAGCAACCGTGGAGGATAAAAAAGATGGCGGCGAATTGCCAGAGAAGTGCGATCCAGCCGAGCGGAAGGTGCGTGAGGCGAACGGAAAGCACGATCAGCTTGTCGAAGATGGTCGCCTGGAATTGCACGGTGAAGAATTCGGCGTCGTGCGGGAAGAGAGATGGATTGAGATCGCGCTTGATGGCGGCGAGATAGAAGGCATCGTCTTCGAGGCCGGGGTGGTATCCCATGATGAGGAAGGCGACGACGGCGAGGAGGAAGATGAAGGCGAGGTTGCGGAGATCCCAGTCAGAGGAACGATTGGAAGAGGATTGCATTCTTTGTGTAGCTACGTTCCCACCCTATCGCAAAGTGCGCGACAAGGGTGGGGAACCGGCACTTGTGCAGGAAGGATTGATTATGACAGAGGAGGTGATTTGTTCCCACTCAACCCAAGAACGGGCTTGAGTGGGGCACCGGCTGTTCCCACATGTTTTTGTCTCGTTCGTGAGGCATTTTTCTCCGCTTCGCTAGGCGGGGCGGACAGTTTCGTCGTGGCGGGCGTAATAGTTTTCGAAATCGCCTTCGAGCTTGCGTCCTTGCGCGCTGAAGCGGGGGAGATGCACGAGGCCGAGGCGCTGAAAGAAAAATTGCAAGGTGGTGGCGAGGACGCCGAATCCGTAGGTCACGCTGCGGCGGAAATTGATGGAGGAAGCTTCCTCAAAATATTTGGTGGGGCAGGAGACTTCTCCGATGCGGAAGCCGAAGTGGACGCACTGGGCGAGCATCTGGTTATCGAAGACGAAGTCGTCGGAGTTCTCGAGCAGAGGCAACTCGGTGAGGACTTTGCGGCTGAAGGCGCGATAGCCGGTGTGATATTCGGAGAGCTTGACGCGGAGAAATATGTTTTCGAAGGCGGTGAGCAGGCGGTTGGAGACGTACTTGTAAAACGGCATGCCGCCGAGCAGGGCGCGTCCGCCGATGATGCGCGAGCCAAGAACGACATCGTAGACGTCGTAGGCAACCATGCTGGCCATGGCGGTGACGAGCAGCGGCGTGTATTGGTAATCGGGATGAAGCATGATGACGACGTCGGCACCGGCGGCGAGGGCCTCGCGGTAGCAGGTCATCTGATTGCGGCCGTATCCGTAGTTGCGATCGTGCTGATAGACGAGAAGGCCAAGCTGGCGGGCGGTTTCAACGGTGCCGTCGCGGCTCTGGTCGTCGACAAGGATGCGGATGTCGACGAGGGCGGGCAACTCGCTGACGGTCGAGTGCAGCGTCTTTTCCGCGTTGTAGGCGGGCATGACGACCGCGATGCGCTTGGAGTTGATCATGGAGGTGTCGGTAATAGTTTACCTGAATGCGGTCGGTGGTCTTCGGACGTGGGACGTTGGTCAGCGGTCGTCGGCTTGCGGACTGATTCACCACAGAGGACACAGAGAGGCGCGGGCGAAACAACGTTGACCCTCAGCGGCTTAAAGCCGAAGTCTTTTTGGGGGCTGGGGCGGCGCGGCTCAAAGCCGCGCCCTTTCAACGCTTCCGGCGACGACGCGCTAGACAGACAGGTCTTACAGACCGCCGTGGAAGCGTCCGAAGGCGCGGGCCAGCATGAGTGACATGATCAGGACGCCAGCGCCGAGAGTTAAAACGTGCGATGTCTTGCGCAGATTGAAGTCGCCAACCCGACAGACGAGCAGATATCCGATGACAAGATTGAAGAGTCCCCACAGGACGTTCACCGTCGAAGAAGACAGGCCCTCTCCCGGTGGATGTGCGAAGGGACTTTGAAAAGCGTTTCCCGAGACGCCGTTGACCAGATGCGGGATTGCGTTCGCCAGGAATGCACCACCGAAGAAGTAAGCGACGTAATGGTACCAGCGCATCGTTAGACCTTTCTGAGAGACGTTACTCTTCGCGCAAGATCCCTCGTGCGGCTGGTGAAAACGCCGCGCTTCGGGATGACCCCGCCAGAAGGAGTAGAAAGCTCATACGTTCAAACGAACCATCCCTGAAACTGCTCACTTCATGCCGTCGAGGATGGAGCCGACGATGCCGCCGACTACGCCGCCTTCGACGGTGCGGCGTCCGTCTTCGCTGGGCATGTATTGGGCGAGGGCGTGAGCGAGTTTCGCGATGGGCAGCGTCTGCAGCCAGATGCGTCCGGGGCCGGTGAGAGCGGCGAGGAAGACGCCGTCACCGCCGAAGATCATGTTGCGGATGCCGGGGACGGTTGTGATCTGGAATGAGACGCTCGATTGAAATGCGCCGACGTGGCCGGGATGGACGCGAAGAGTTTCGCCGGGTTGAAGATCGCGGACGACGAGTTCTCCGGAGAGTTCGATCCAGGCGGTGCCGACGCCCGAGACGTGCTGCAGAAGAAATCCGTCGCCGCCGAAAATGCCGGCGCCGAGGGACTGCTGGAATCCGACGCCGATCTGGATTTGAGAAGTGGCGCAGAGGAATCCGTGGCGGTGAATCATGTATTCGCGACCGGGCGAAACTTCGACGGGAACGATGTGGCCGGGAAGTTTGGTGGCGAAGGCGAGTTCGGCACCGGGCGCGAGCGAACGATATTCGGTCATGAAAATGGAGCCGCCACCGGCAACGCGTTTGAGCACGCCGAAAAGGCCTCCGCCACCGGCGAACTGCGTGTGCGTGGTCATCTGGATTGCGCTGCCCATCCAGGAAAGTTCTCCGGCTTCGGAGATGATGGACTCGTTGGGCTCGAGCAAAAATTCGAGGACGGGCATGGTCGTGCCAGCGATGCGGCTCTGCATGGAAATCTCCTGATTGACTTTCTGGTTAACAGATACGAATGAGCGCGCTCGTCCGTTCCCGAGAGCGCGGATCGCAGCGCGCATGTGAGTATACATCGCGGTAAACGGGCAAATGATCTACATGCTTTGGTAGGGAAATGAAATTCGGTATAGAAAATTTTGTATGGAGAGATTCGATGTTGAACGCGGAGTGTCGCGTGATGTGCATTGAATCGAGATTCTGTTGCGACAGGCAACGTAAATTTTTTGCTGTGCATCCAGCAACAATGAAGGCGGCGTCCGAGATTGGGGTCGGACGGAGAGATCGTGAGCGCGCATTCTGGATTTCTTATTGCGGAGATGATGCGGGTTGCTTCGCAGCACATGGGGATGAAACGCGAAGCTGGTCTTACCCTCTCGGCACGGCCTCTCTTGGCTCGGTCGCTCTGGGGTCGCGTGAAAGCGCACGGCGAATCACGCAGGCCAAAAACATAACAGGGAGCTTGGGGAACGATCATGCGTGTATTAGTGGTGGACGATGAACCGGTGGCACGGACCGCACTGACAAACATTCTCGCGGCTCGTAACGATGTAGATTCCTTCGAAGTCGCGAGCGACGCGGTGGAAGCGCTCGATAAGATGGGAAAAAATTCCTACGATCTTCTGCTGCTTGACATCAGCAAGCCCGAACTTTCGGGAATGGGGTTTGTCGATCAGCTCAAGCAGAGCGATCGCCCGCTGCCTTCGATTGTGTTTATGAATGCGCAAAATCAGGATGCGGCGACGATGTTCGAACAGAATACGGTGGACTGTGTAGTGAAACCGTTTTCGAGAGCGAGCAGAGATCGCTCGTTGGCCGATCGTTCTTTGACCGATCATCCGTTAGACGATCATGCGTTGGCCGAGCATGCACTGATCGATGATTCGCTGGTTGATCGTTCCGTGATCGATCAGGCGCTGGATGTGGCGGCGCGCAAAAAGACGGTGGACCGCGAGACGCGAATACTGGAGACACTGCCGCCGTTGCAAAGAGTGCCGCGGCCTGCTCCGCGAATTGCGATCAAGGCGAAGGGAAGAATTTTATTTATCGATCCGGGCGTGGTGATGGCTGTGCAGGCGGAGGGAAATTACGTGCTGCTGCAACGCGAAGGCGGATCGTATTTGCTGCGGGAGTCGATTTCGGAAATGGCGGAGAAACTGGAGCCGTTCGGATTCATACGAATTCACCGCTCGGTGCTGGTCAACAGCGCGTTCGTGGAGGAGATCCAGCCGTGCCAGACGGGAGAGTACGAGCTGCGGGTGAAGGGCGGAAAGCAGTTTACGGTGACGCGCACGTATAAGAAGAATCTGCGCTCGCTGGCCGAATTCTGGATTGGAACGGGTTCGTTTTTGACCGATTGAATTTCTTCACGCGATCGGAAAAAAATGGCGGGCAAAATGCCCGCCTTTTTGATTTGCAGCCTGTTTAGGAAGCGAGCCAAAAGTGGCGCTCGCTCACGATGACAAAGTGCGTTTTATTGGCTGGGGCCGCTTCCCTGCCCCTGACCCTGACCTTGTCCCCAGTGTTCGCGATGGGACTGCATTTCGTCGAACTTCTTCTGCTGGTCGGGAGTGAGCACGGCGCGGATCTGGTCGTTGGTCGTCTTGTGGATCTCCATCATCTTGGAGCGCCGGTCGTCCTGGGAAAGCGACGAATCGGAGTGCAGGCTTTCCATCTGCGATTGTTCAGACTTGAGAGCCTCGAGCACTTTCGGTTGCTGGTCCGAGGTCAGCTTGAGATGCTTGGTGAGCATCTCGGTGCGTTTCTCCGGATCCATATGACCGCCGCGGCCATGCCACTGGCCGTTCTGCTCGCCGGCCTGTTGCCCGGACTGGGCGGGCGCGCTGCCGGCATTATCCTGCGCAATGGCCGAGGCCGTTGTCAGGCAACCGAGGCCGGCAAGAACCAGCACGATCAAACTGTGTTTCAGCATAAAAATCTCCTCCATTGAAAACCGTCTTGCGACACAGGTATGAACGAAATTATGGGCCTGAAGTTGTCATAAAGCTCGGACTTTTACGAACTTTTACTTGATGGCGGGCGCTTCGGAGCATTCAATGGAAACAGACAAAATTTTACGGTGGCGCAGGGGTGGTGCAGCTATCATCTGAGGAACGGGGCGCGGGGACAGGTGACGAGGTGCTGACTGGACAAGAATGGCCCAATTGGTGCGATGAGAGCGACTCGTCTCTGTTGTGCGCTGACGAGCGTGCTGTGGTTGGCGCTTGCGATGGCAGCGGCGCAGACGCCGTCACAAAATAATCCGGCGCCAGGCACGGCACCGCAAAGCAGTCCACCCTCAAACAACCCGGCGGCAGGCAGTCCGCCGAGCCCTTCATCATCGATCAATTCGTCATCCAGCAATGCGGAGAGCACCCCAGCGGCGATCCAGGAGCAGTCTGCGGCGTCGAGCCAGGCAGCTCCGGGTAGTTCGAACTCGACCGGGATCATTCGTGGAACGGTGAAGTCGGGGAACATGCCGATTCCGGGTGCGGCGGTTACGATTTCTTTTGCAGGTCCCTCCGATTCCTCGCCTTCTTCTGCGTCGCCTTCTGCCTCGGCGGCTCCTTCCGCGCCGGCTTCACCGGCGGCTTCGCCATCACAATCGACTGAGTCGAGCACGAACAAGATCACGACGTGGACGGATGTGGATGGCAGCTATTCCGCAGCCGTGCCCGCTTATGGGTCGTACACGGTGCGAGTCGAGATGGTGGCATTCGCGAACAGCGCGCACACGGTTGCGATCAATGCGGCACACCAGACGGTGCAGGCAAATTTTGAAATGACGCTTCTGTCGCGCGTGCCGCAAGCGGCTCCGCAGCCGCGGCGACAAGTCGGCCAGGGACCGGGTGGAGGGCAGCGTGGGTTCCAGATGCTTTCCGCGATGCAAAACATGGCGAACTCGGACGCGGGGGCAAGTTCAATGTCGGACGTGGTGCCTTCGGGAATGCCGGTGCCGGGCATCGATCCGAACAGCGCGACAGAGTCTATAGCAGTAACGGGCAACACATCGAATCCGTTCAATTCGATGAGCGGGGACGAACTGCAGCAGCGTATTAATGATGCGCGGGCGCAGGGCGGCGGATTCGGCGGCGCGGGAGGGTTTGGTGGACCGGGAGGCGGTCCGGGAGGAGGATTTGGCGGAGGCGGACCTCGCGGGCCAATGACGATCGTGGGACGCAGGGGATTCGACATCAATCATCCGCATGGATCGATTTACTACGGAATTGGCGATTCGGATTTTAATGCCGCGCCCTATGCGCTGACCGGGACGCAGACGAATCCGGCGTACCAGCAGAACAGTTTTGGCGGATCGGTGGGCGGGCCGCTGAATATTCCGCACATTTATCACGGCGGCACGAAGACATTTTTCTTTGTGAATTACAACGGCAGGCGCGGGGAAAATCCGTTCGATCAGTTTTCGACGGTTCCGACTCTGGCGGAGCGGCAGGGAAATTTTGCGGCACTGTGCCAGACGGGATTCAACAGCGCGGGCGTTTGCAACGATGTGAACAGCAGCGGTGAGACGATCAATCAGCTGTACTCGTTGAATCCGACGACCGGCGGGCGCACGCCGTTTGCCAACAATCTGATTCCGGGATATGCGGGGCAAACTTGTCCGTGGTCGAGCACAACGTCGCCTACGACAGGATCGGCGGGAGTGCTCGCATATATTCCGTGTCCGAATTTGCCGGGAGATACGCAGAACTTTCGCTACGTCACTTCGACAACCAGCGATCTCGACGACCTGAATGTGCGGGTAAACTACACGATTGGCGCGGCACCTGCTTTCGGACGACGCGGCGGCGGGGGTGGGCGCGCGCCGCGGAATAATCTGACCTTCGGATTTCACTACCACGCGACGGATTCGAACATTACGAATCCGTTTCCGAGCGTGGGAGGAAGCACGAACCTGCGGGCCTTCGATGTGCCGATTGGATTTGTGAAGAGCATTGGCAAGCTGACCAACAGCCTGCGATTCGACTTCAACCGGAGCCGCACGCGAACCCAGAATCTTTACGCGTTTAATACGGATGTCGACAGCGTGCTCGGCATCAACGGTGTGTCGACAAATCCGTTTGACTGGGGGTTGCCGAATCTTTCGTTCGGAGATTTCACCAGCTTGCAGGACACGAATCCGCAGTTGCTGCGGAACCAGACTTACACGTTTTCCGATTACGTGGTTTATACGCACGGCAAGCACTCGTGGCGCTGGGGCGGGGATTTCCGGCGGGTGGAACTGAATACCGAGGCGAGCAGCAACGCGCGCGGCTCGTTCACTTTTAGCGGGACGAATACGGCGCAGTTCGATGCACTCGGGCAGATCGCAGGGACGGGAAATGATTTTGCCGATTTCCTGCTCGGACTGCCGCAGTCGACTTCGGTGCAGTTCGGCGAAGACAATTATCACTTCCACGGAAACTACTGGGATTTGTATTTGCAGGATGAGTGGAAGATGCGCGGGAATCTTACGCTGAATATGGGCGTGCGCTACGAATATGTTTCACCGCTGACGGAAGAAAATAATCTGATCGCGAATCTGGACCTTTCGCCGGGCGTGCTGAATCCGGCGCTGGGCGCGGCGTCGGTTGCCGTGGTGACTCCGGGAAGCGGTGGTTTCCCGGCGAGCTTGGTAAGGCCGGATCGCAAGGGATTTGCGCCGCGGGTGGGATTTGCGTGGAAGCCGTTTTCGAAAACAGTGGTGCGCGGCGCATATGGAATCAATTACAACACCGGGGCGTATCAGACGATCGCGCAGCAACTGGCGTTTCAACCCCCGTTTTCGACGACGCAGACCAATGCGGAGACGACTATCGGAGGCATCCCCAATCAGGTGCTGACTCTGCAGAACGGATTTCCTGCGCCCACGCCGGGATTGATCACGAATGGATACGCGGTGAATCCGAATTATCGCTTTGGGTATGTGCAGATACGAAATCTGGACATTCAGCAGCAGATTCGTCCGACGCTGCTGCTCAATATCGATTACACGGGAACGAAGGGAACAAACCTCGACATTCTGGAGGCGCCGAATCGGATACTGACGCCTACGGGGGCTACGTATCGTATTGCGACGGCTCAGGCCTTCACGTTTGAAAATTCGATTGGCGATTCGGAGGCGAACGCGGGTTCGGTGCGGCTGCGCAAGCGGCTGGCGAGTGGATTCTCGATTGGAGGCATGTACACGTTTTCGAAATCGATTGACGATGCGTCGTCGATTGGAGCGGGAGCCACTTCAGCAGCGAGCACGCCGGGACTGGGCGCCGGAGGTACTGGTGCGGCGGGAGGCGGTGCGGGCGGGGCGACGGCGTCGGCCGGAAGCGGGGCAAATAGCGTGGCGCAGAATCCGTTTGATCTGAGCGCGGAGCGCGGACTTTCGAGTTTCAACCAGACGCAAAGATTTACGGCGGATTATTTGTGGGAACTGCCATTTGGACACGACAAGCGCTGGCTGACGGGCAACAACCCGGCGCGGGCGATTTTCGGCGACTGGCAGTGGAGCGGCGACTGGACGATTGCGACGGGACTTCCCTTCACGCCGCGATTCGTGAACAGCGCGTGCGAGGTCGGCGGTGGAACGAGCGGCACGCTGCGGCCCGACACGGTTCCGGGAGAATCCGTGCAGTTGTCGAATCCGTCGATCGGGGAGTGGTTCAATACGGCGGCGTTCGCATCGCCGACGGTGTGCGCGTACGGCAATGCGCGGCGGAACAGCATCATCGGGCCGGGGAGCAAGGTGTTCGATATGGCGTTGACCAAAGTGATACCGATCCAGGAGTCGCGCACGCTGGAATTCCGGGCGCAGGCCACGAATGTTTTCAACATTCCAAATTATTCGACGATCGACACGAACTTGAACTCGCCGACTTACGGTCGAGTGACGGCGGTGGGTGCGATGCGGCAGATTACTTTGACGGCGCGATTCCGATTTTGAGGAAACGTTCTGAGGAAAACAGTATGCGTTCCGGTGAGAAAAATCTGACGAGATCGATTCTGGCGCTGGGGTTGAGCGCGGCGCTGGTTTGTGCATCGCTGACGGCGCAGCAGGAGCCGGACTATACGTTCAAGGTGAGCAGCGAGCTGATCCTGGTGAACGTTACGGTGCGGGATAAGAGCGGGAACTTCGTGCAGGGGCTCAAGCCGGAAAACTTCGCGATTCTTGAAGACAACAGGCCGCAGAAGGTCGTGTCGTTTGATCTGGAGAATGTGGATGCGATGGTGACGCAGGACGTGGCGCAGGCCAAGCCGCTCGAGGGCGAGGCGGCGAAACCGGCGAACGAGGCGGCGAAACCGGCAACGGCGGCGACCGCAGATCAGTTCAAGGATCGGCGACTTATTGTTCTGTTCTTCGATCTTTCGGCGATGGAGCCGGATGAGATCGATCATGCGATCACAGCAGCGACGAATTATGTCGACAAGCAGATGGCGCCGGCAGATATGGTATCGATTGTTTCGTTGGGAAGCGCGCTGCTGGTGAATCAGGATTTCACTTCCGATCACGATTTGCTCAAGAAGCAGATACAGGCTTTTGGCGAAGGCAGCGGGCAAGGGTTTGAAGAAGGAACGACGGGAACGACCGAGGGCACACCTGATACCGGCCAGCCGTTCACGGCTGACGATACGGAGTACAACATCTTCAATACGGATCGGCGGCTGGAGGCGATCCGGTCGGTGGCGGAGAAGCTTTCGCACATGCAGCAGAAAAAGTCGCTGATTTATTTTTCCAGCGGCATGGACCGGACCGGCATTGAAAATCAGTCGGAGTTGAGGGCGGCGACGAATGCCGCGGTGCGGGCGAATATGGCGATCTACACCATGGACCTGCGCGGACTTCAGGCGCTGGTTGCGGGTGGAGAGGCGCAGAATGCGAGTTTGCGCGGGACGTCGGCGTACTCCGGGCAGGCGACGATCAATGCGCTGAACTCGAATTTCACTACGCAGGAGACGCTGGTCACGCTGGCCAGCGATACGGGTGGTAAAGCATTTCTCGATTCCAACGACTTCAGCCAGGTGTTCAAGGGAGTGCAGCAGGATACGTCTTCGTATTATCTGCTTGGCTATCGCAGCACGAATCCCGCGCGTGACGGAAAATACCGGCGCATCACGGTGAAGCTGAATGTGCCGGGAGTGAAGATCGAGTATCGCCGGGGCTACTACGCGCCAGCGGATTATCAGCATTCGACAAAAGAAGATAAGGAGCTGCAGCTGCAAGAAGAGCTGTCTTCAGAGCTGCCGACGACCGATCTGCCGCTGTACCTGGGGCTGGCGTACTTCCGGCTGGAGCCGAACAAGTTCTACATTCCGATTTCGCTGGTAGTGCCGGGATCGGAGATTCCGTTCACGCGCTCGAGCGATCGCGATAAGGCCACGCTCGATGTGATCGGCGTAGTGCTTGATAACGAGAAACATCCGGTGGAGCGGATTCGGGATACGGTGAAACTGGCGGTCGATACGACGTCGGAAGTGAAGAAGAAGAATGTGCAGTACAACACGGGAATCAGCCTGCCGCCGGGAAAATATCACCTGAAATTTGTGGTACGGGAAAATCAGACGGGGCGGATGGGCTCGTTTGAAACGGACCTGGATGTTCCCGATCTCAAGTCGCAGCCGTTGAAAATGAGTTCGATCGTGCTGGCCAGCCAGTTGCAGCCGGCGAAGAAAGGATCGACGGTGAGTCCGCTGGTCAGGGATGGATCGGAGATCATTCCCAACGTGACGCACGTGTTTTCTTCCGGGCAGCACCTGCGGCTTTACTACGAAATTTACGATCCGGGAAAGGCGGCCGCGGCGCAGACGCCGGATGCGGGGAAGTCTCCATCCGAAAAAGCTGGGATTCATTTACTCACTAACGTGGCGTTCTTCCGCGGAAAAGCCAAGGTATTTGAGAGCTCGATGGTCGAACTGAATGAATTGAATGCGCGCGATCGCAAGGCGGGAGTGTTTCAGCTGGACCTGCCGCTGAGCCCGCTGAAGCCCGGTTTTTATACCTGCCAGGTGAATGTGATCGACGATGCGGCGGGGCAATTTTTGTTTCCGCGGCTGGCGCTGCTGATTCGTGCGGACAATACGACGACGGCGTCAAGGTGATGTCGCTCAGGGGCTAGAGCTCGGCTGGATTTGACCTCACGCGGCGCTAAAGCGCCAATCTTCCACGGCAATTTCTGGTTTCTTTGTTCGAAAACGACTTTATGGCGCTTTCGCGAAGAAGCGGCATTGGCGCAGTTTAGTGACTTACGCCAGTGCGGTCCACGCTGGATCCCTCCGCCCGCTGCTAAAAGCGCGGGCGTTCGGGATGACGCATCGCGAGTTGGAGAGTTTCACAAAACAAATTAACGCCGCTACACGAAACGCAGGATTTGCGGCGTGAAAGGCGCGCCCTCTCAAAGCAGGGTCATTGAAAGCGGTAGCCGGGTTTCAGCTCACAACGGTAGACTTTGGTCTGGTCGGGATTGACGCTCGAAGTGCAGTTGGCCCAACTTAAGAAAAGATCGGGGCCGAGCGGAAAGAAAATTTCCTGGCCATCGATATCAGCCACAATGGTGACGCCCTCGACGGCTGCGGGCAGGGTGAAGCTCATTCCTTTCCCAAAAATCACGGGATAGAATTCGTGGGCGATCTCGCTCGACATGGGGTGAAGGACTTCCGCCTCCACAAGAAAGGTAGCGGTATCGGACCAATCGCGCGCCGAGATGGAGACGACTTCACCGCCTTTTGAAGTCTGGATGGGATTAATTCGAGTGAAGGGGCACGGACCGGCAATGCAGGATATACGAAGATCGTGAAATTCGTTTTCCGGTCCCGCATCAATGGAAGTCGAACCGGTCGCGGCCTTCCATCGGCCATCGGGCGAGCACGGCGTTTGATTGCGGCAGGGGACGTTGCCCTTGTTTTCAACCTGAAATGTCTTTACTGTGCTGCCGATGTTGGCCTGGGTCAGGGTCTTGACGGAGTAGCGAACGCCGACGTTGCTGATTCGGACGAGCGGTTTGTGTTCATCCTCGGGAGGAACCGCGTTGCGCGGCAAGAGATGGATGACATAGAGATGGTCGCTGACGTATTCCTGAAGAACGAGAGGGCGGTAATTGGGATGGCGAAAGGCGAGCGTGAGCCGCTGACCGCGTCGAATACCAGGATGAGTCTTGATCACGAAGAATCCAGACGAATCCGACTTCACAACCTCGGTGAGTGGGCCGATGGTCGCCGTCACTTCGACCCCGGAAACTGGGAGCTCTTTGCGAGGGTCGGAGTCAAGGACGACGATGGCGCCTTGAAGGGCCCGCAGCCGGTGCTTTTCCCAGTGAACGAGGAAGCCCACGCCGACAGCCACAACGAGCAGGACTATCAACATGGCCAGCGAGATTTTGTACGCCTTTGTCACGTTAGCACCCGGTCACCTTGTCACCAGAGTTTCACGTTTACCGGTCAGGGTAATCAACCACTGGTTTTAATTCTATGGGAAACTCGGAAATGGCATCCGTCCGGAGCGAGGGAGCATCTGTAATTGGTTGCGTTCCCGCAGTCGGGGTTTGTCTATGATCACATGAGGCGGATGAGCGAAGAGCGAAGCAATCGAATTTCGCGGCGGCATATGATGCGGCAAATCCTCGGCGCCGGATGCTGTCTTCCTCTGGGGCCAGCCTGGCTTTCGCAAGTAAGCCCCGCGCAATCCAGCCCAGTGCAATCAAGCACCGCGCAAGCGGATTCCCAACTTTTTTCTTCCCAGTTTTCGCCGGCTCCATTTGCTTTAACGCCCGAGGACGATCAGTTTCTGGACGAGGTGGAAAAGGCAAGTTTCCAGTTTTTCTGGGAACAGGGCAACCCGAAGACCGGCATGGTGCAGGATCGCGCAAATGTGCGCGGGGGACCTGAGGGCATCGTAGCCAGTATTGCGGCGACCGGGTTCGGCCTGACCGCGCTATGCATCGGAACAGAGCGCAAATATATCGGCGCGGGAGATGCGAGAGAACGCGTCTTTGCCGCGTTGAACTTTCTATGGAAGAAGTTGCCGAATCATCGAGGATTTTTTTATCACTGGGCCAACATCAACACCGGCGAACGAGTGTGGGATTCCGAAATTTCCTCGGTCGATACGGCAATTCTGCTCTGCGGGATTCTGACCTGCCGGGAATATTTCAGACATCCGGCAGTGGTGCAACTGGCCAATCTGATCCTGGACCGCGTGGATTGGTCGTGGCTGGCCGAAGACACCAGCCTGCTCTCGCACGGATGGACGCCGGAGGTCGGGTTTCTGCCCTCGCGCTGGGATTACTACAGCGAGCTGATGATGATGTATCTGCTGGGGTTAGGTTCCTCGTCGCACCCTCTGCAGGAAGCCACCTGGAATGCCTGGAAACGTCTTACGTTCGAATATGACGGCTTGCGATACATTGGATCGTTTGCACCGCTATTCGTGCATCAGTATTCACAGGCATGGTTTGATTTTCGTGGAAAGCGCGACAAATACGCGGACTACTTCCGCAACTCAACCATCGCCACGGAAGTGCACCGGCGATTCTGCATAGAACTAAGCAAGCAGTTCCCCGATTACAGTGATGAATTGTGGGGAATTACGGCTTCCGACGCGCCTGACAAACGGTATGTGGTCTGGGGAGGTCCGCCGGCAACCGGGCCCATCGACGGCACGATCGTTCCCAGCGCCTGTGGAGGATCGCTGCCCTTCCTGCCAGATGCGACGCTTCGCGTGTTGAAGACCATCCGCACCCGTTATGGCTCGGCGTGGAGCAAGTACGGTTTCGTGAACGCTTTCAATCCTTTGACAAACTGGTACGATACTGACGTGATCGGCATAGATACGGGCATCACGATGCTGATGGCCGAAAATCTGCGCAGCGGCTTCGTCTGGAATCGATTCATGAAGGCTGCCGAAGCGTCACGCGGGATGCAGCGCGCCGGCTTCAAGTCGTACTGAAAAGGGCGCGGCTGCGGTCGCGGACCAACCCAGCGCGCAAACTCTACATCCTAAAGCGGAATCACGCGGCGACAATGGCATAGCGCTAAAACCGGCCTACTGACTCTGGAGCGAGGAAGCGATCGAATAGAATTAAAACATGGCCGCCAAGGAAAACTTCTGGAGCAGCTGGATGGATCGCCTGACGGCGATCCGCAATGTTCCAGTGGTTTTACGCATTCTTTGGGATTCGGGCGGTACAGTGGTCGCGCTCGGAGTTGCATTCCGCCTGTGCGTGGCGCTTCTCCCGCTAGCCCTCCTGTGGGTCGGCACGAAGCTCATCATTGATACGGTGTATCGGGTTGTAACCACGCACTCGGCCATCCCCGCGCGACTTTGGTACCTCGTGCTGGCGGAATTTGCGCTGGCCGTTCTGTCGAGCACGTTGAGCCGGATCGTTGACTACCTGGACCAGTTGCTCGCCGACAATTACATGCGCTATGTCAGCATTCAGGTGATGAAGCATGCCGCCAGCCTGGATCTGTTGGCGTATGAGGATCCCGTGTTT
The DNA here is from genome assembly GCA_030040965.1 of Candidatus Sulfotelmatobacter sp. Classification (GTDB taxonomy): domain Bacteria; phylum Acidobacteriota; class Terriglobia; order Terriglobales; family Acidobacteriaceae; genus Sulfotelmatobacter. The sequence goes on from JASHOT010000019.1 coordinate 14,298, forward strand.
TACGACCGGCTGGAGCGGGCCCGCGTGCAGGCGACTGACCGGCTCGGGATGATCCAGTCGATCGGGCGGCTGATTCAGCAGGTTGTCACCACGATCGCCCTTTCGGTTTCCATTCTGCTTTTTTCCCCGTGGCTCTTGCTGCTGCTGATTGCCGGCGTGGTTCCGGCGTTTCTGGGGGAAAGTCATTTCGCGTTCCTTGGATACGCGAAGAATTTTCGACAGACACCAATTCGGCGGCAGCTCGATTATCTGCGCATTCTGGGAGGGAGCAAGGAAGCGGCCAAGGAACTGAAGCTGTTTGGGTTGAAAGATTTTCTGACCGAGCGTTTCACCGATCTCTCCAATCAAATCTATCGCGAGGACGTTGCTCTGGCGCGGCGTAAGCTCATTGCCGGAGCACTGTTATCCGTGCTGGGCGTAATGGGATATTACGGCGCGTATGTGTTTGTGATATGGCGCACCGTGCTCGGCATGCTGACGATCGGCTCGCTCACATTTCTGGCGGGCGCAATTTTGCAGTGCAGTTCGAACATACAACAGATTTTTTCCACGGTTTCGAGCATCGCCGATCAGGCTCTGTTCCTGACCGATCTGGTGGCTTTTCTGGAGATGAAGCCGACCATACGGTCGAAACCGAATGCGTTGCCGATGCCGCGGCCGATTCGGAGTGGCTTTGAATTCCGCAATGTGTCGTTTCGCTATCCCGGGGGCTCGCGATTTGTGCTCAACAATTTCAATTTCCGGCTTCATCCCGGGGAGCGGGTGGCGCTGATCGGAGAGAATGGCCAGGGAAAAACCACGATTGTGAAGCTGCTGACCCGCCTCTACGATCCGCTGGAAGGGCAGATTCTGCTGGATGGAATCGATCTGCGCGAATATGACCTGGAGAGTCTGTACCGCGAAATCGGCGTAATCTTTCAGGACTTCATGCGCTACGAGATGATCGCTCGGGAAAACATCGCGGTCGGCCGAATCGAAGAGGCCGCGAATCTTCCTCTGCTGCAGCAGTCGGCTCGCAAGAGCACGGCCGACGAAGTAATCGAATCCTTGCGCCTGGGTTATGACCAGATGCTGGGACGGCGGTTCGAAGGAGGCGTGGATCTTTCGGGCGGAGAGTGGCAGAAAGTCGCCCTGGCGCGAGCTTATCTGCGCGACGCCCAGGTGCTCATCCTGGATGAACCGACGGCCGCGCTTGATGCGCGCAGCGAATTTGAGGTGTTTCAACGCTTCGCCGAACTTACCGCCGGCAAGATGGCGTTATTTATTTCCCATCGATTTTCGACCGTGCGCATGGCCGACCGGATTGTTGTGATTGAAGATGGGCGAGTGGTCGAGGATGGAAAACATGAAGAACTGACCCACTTGGGCGGACGTTACGCTGAGATGTTTGAATTGCAAGCCGCGAGTTACCGCTAAGGATGACGAGATGCCGTTAAACTTGCCCATCGAGAACAACATCAACACTACGAGCGTAATTCCGCCAACGGTAGTTGCGGAAGTCGTAGCTGAGCCGCATTCGGAACCTAAAGTATCGGAACCTGAAGTATCGCAAGAGACCAAATCTGGAATAACCATGGGAGAGCGGACAGCATCGGAATTGGCGTGGGTGCCGCGCATCAAGTCGTCGCGGGCGTTTCAGGATCGTTGCCGCCAGGTTCGAATCAAGCTTGCGGCGGTGATCAAAGCGGTAGAAGATGCAGCGAAGCACCGTGCGGGCGAACGATCTTCGTCACCCTCACTGTCTTTATCGTCCACACCATCCTTATTCTCTGAATCCTCTTTATCCGACGAGCTGCGAGCGGTTCGCGATAACCAGTCGCTGCTTTACTCCGAGGCCAATGTCATCTGCATCGAGGTGCGGGCCCATCGTCGTTTGCCGCACGTTCACACTTCCGAAGGTCAGGTGCTTCCGCGCGTAATCGCCTTTGCGGAGAGTTTTCTTCGCCACTCGGAAAGTGTCTTCTCGGAGCAGAGCTTTACGGAATTTTGTCTGGGATTTCAAAAGGGCACCCCTCTCGAGTTGCGTGAAGTCAAAGCGCTTCCGGTGGCTCTCAAGCTGGTGTTGCTGGAGGAAATCGCGGCTCGGGCGGAACGGCTGCTCAATCGTCCCGAGGTTGAGCCGCAGGGTCTCGCCAGCTGCATCCAGAGCCTGCGCGAAGCTTCACAACTTTTGTGGAAAGAAGTGCTGGAACCGCTCGTATTGTTCGATCAGGTGCTGCGCCAGGATCCCGCGGGATGTTACGCAGGAATGGATTTTGAGAGCCGGAATCTGTATCGCAATAAATTGGCCGCGCTCGCGGCACACTCCGATATGAGCGAGATGGAAGTAGCGCAGCAGGCGCTCGCGCTGGCCCGTCAGGCGCAGAAGCGCACGTATGAGGATGCCCGCATCACGCGGCGAGAATCGCATATCGGCTATTACCTGGTGGCCGAAGGCGTGGAAGCTCTAGCCAGAAGAATTGGCTACCGGCCGACTCCGACGGGCTATCTGAGACATTGGCTGCGAACGCATCCCGACGAATTTTTCGTGCCCGGCATTACGCTGTTTACCTGCGCCATCGTCAGCGCAGTGCTGGTGTCGATCACGCCTCCGGAGAGTTCACTTTCGCTGATCCTGCTGTCCCTTCTTTTATTCCTTTTGCCCGCCTCGCAGTGCGCGGTGCAGTTGATGGATTACGTCATCACGGCTCTGCTCGAACCGGAAATTCTTCCCAAGCTGGATTATTCGAAGGCCGTCCCTGCGGATTGCTTGACCCTGGTCGCCATACCCACGCTTCTGCTCAATGATAAGCAGGTGCGAGATCTGGTCGAAGACCTGGAGGTTCGTTATCTGGGAAATCGGGATCCGCACATTCATTACGCTCTGGTTTCGGACCTGGCGGACGCACATCATCAGACTCGCGAAGACAGCGCTTTGATCGACCTGTGTTCGTCGCTGATCCAGGAGCTGAACGAAAAGTATGCCAGCGAGCGGAAAGGATCGTTTCTGCTCCTGCATCGCCACCGCATTTACAATCCGCGCGAAAAGCGCTGGATGGGGTGGGAGCGCAAACGCGGCAAACTGATGGACCTGAACCGCCTGATGCGCGGGCAGTTCGACAGTTTCCCGGTAAAGGTGGGCGATCTTTCCATTCTTCCCAAAGTTCGCTTCGTGATCACGCTCGACTCCGACACGGAACTTCCCCGCGGAGCGGCGCAGCGCATGATCGGCGCGCTGGCTCATCCTTTGAACCAGGCCATCATCGACCGAAAAAACAATATTGTCGTAGCCGGTTACGGCATACTGCAACCGCGCGTGGGAGTCAGCGTGCAAAGCACGGTCCGCTCTCGGCTCGCCGCGATCTATGCGGGAGAAACCGGGCTGGATATTTACACTCGCGCAGTGTCGGACGCCTATCAGGATCTGTATGGCGAGGGAACTTTTACCGGCAAGGGCATCTACGAAGTCGACACACTCTTTCAAGTTCTCAACAGCCGGTTTCCAATTAACTCGCTGCTCAGTCACGATCTGATCGAGGGCGCTTACGCGCGCGCGGGCCTGGCCACCGACGTCGAGGTGATCGAGGATTATCCTTCGCACTACAGCGCCTACAACCGCCGCAAACACCGCTGGCTGCGCGGAGATTGGCAGATCGCGGGATGGCTGCTTTCAACCGTGCGCGATCAGTCTGGCAAGCGAGTGGAGAATCCGATTTCCCTGATTTCGCGCTGGAAAATTTTGGATAATCTTCGCCGCAGCCTGGTGGAACCGGGCACGTTCGTATTGCTGGTGTTTGCGTGGCTCGCGCCGGGAGTACGTCCCATCAGTTGGACTGTGGCAGCCGTATTTCTGCTTTTCCTGCCCGCTTGGTTTCAGCTTGCTTTTGCGTTGGAGAGAGCGATTGAGGAAGAAAAGTCTTCCATCTTGCGCGAGGCAGGCCGCACCTTCCTGACGACGAATTTCACAAGCTTGCTTACGCTGATCTTCCTCGCTCACCAGACGCTGCTGGCGCTGGATGCGGTGATCCGGGCGCTGGTGCGCCGCACACTGACGCGCGAGCGGCTGCTCGAGTGGGAAACGGCTGCGGAAGCGGAGGTCAGCCGAGGGTTGACGCCCGTCGATCGCTACCTGAACTGGATGCCGTTTCTGGCGATCGCCATTGGCGCGCTGGTTTGGCTGGTAAGACCGCACTCGTTAGTGGCCGCGGCGCCAATCCTGGTGCTGTGGGGTTCGAGCAAAATGGTTTCGGTCTGGCTGAATCGGCCGTCGATCGTCCCGCGCGGAGAATTGCCGCGCAAAGACGTTCAGTTTCTCCGCTGCTCTGCTTTGTATACCTGGCGCTATTTTTCCGAATTCTGTACCGAGGAGCATCACTGGCTTATTCCCGACAATGTGCAGGAAGAGCCACCGGCCGTGGCCGCGCGTGTTTCGCCCACGAATCTGGGACTGTTGCTGAATGCGCAGCAGGTCGCCTGTGAATTTGGATATCTCACGGTTCCAGAATTAATGGTTCACCTGCAGCGTACGCTGGCCACGGTTTCCCGACTGCCGAAATATCAAGGTCACCTCTTGAACTGGTACGACACGCGCACGCTCATTCCGCTTCCCCACCAATTTGTTTCATCGGTGGATAGCGGCAACCTGCTGGCTTCTCTTTGGACCTTGCAGCAAGGTTGTTTGGCACATTTACAGCGGCCGCTTTTGGATCGAAGCCTGGCGGATGGGATTCTCGATCATGTACGAGCGTTGGAGCGCCAAAAGGGATTTGCCCACAAATCGCTCACGCAACTCGAAAGACAAATTCAAGGCGAAGACTGGGTCACGAGTATTTTCGAGTTTGGCAACACGGCGGCCGAAGAGCTGAATTCACATTCCAAGTCAGACGAGAGCTCGGCTTGGCTTAGAGAGCAGGCCTTGGCTCGACTCAGGAATTTTCAGGACCTGGTGCGGTCCTACGCTCCGTGGCAGCTTCCGGAATTTCGGCGCTCGCTAAAAGATGACGCAATCGAACTGAAGCTGGCAGAGTCGCCATCCGTTCTACAACTGCCAGAATTTGTTGACGACCTGCAACATCGCCTGGGGCGCGCTGTCATGGCAATTGCTGCTGAAAATCGGGCGCCACATGAGGCGTTGCAGAAGCTGCTGCCAGACGCGCAAGCCAACGCCATTCATCTGGCGGAGACGTTGCGAATCACTGCGGCTGAGGCTGGAAAACTCGCTAATGGCATGGATTTCAGCTTCCTGCTGAACCCGCGCCGGCAATTGTTATCAATCGGCTTCAATTTGCAGACGCAGAAACTGGAGCCAGCCTGCTATGACCTGCTGGCATCGGAAGCGCGCATTGCGTCATTCGTGGCCATCGCAAAAGAAGACATTGCCCAGGACTGCTGGTTCCAGATGGGGCGTCGGCACACGATCGCGCAAGGCTCGCCCATCCTGCTCTCCTGGACGGGAACGATGTTCGAGTACCTGATGCCTTCTCTGTGGATGCGCTCCTATCCGAACACCTTGTTGGCTCGCAGCCGAATTGTCGCGGTCGAGTGCCAGCGAGAATATGTCGCCGATCGGAAAGTTCCGTGGGGCATTTCCGAGTCGGGCTGGTCCAAGCTCGACGACGTCGGCAATTACAGTTATCAGGCATTTGGGATTCCATACCTGGGGTTGATGCGGCAGGAATCGAACCCGCTGGTGATCTCGCCCTATTCGACGTTTCTCGCGCTGACGGTTGATCCGACAGAAGCATTGCGCAACCTTCGCCGCATGGAGCGTCTGGGCTGGTTCGGACCATACGGATTTTACGAAGCTGTCGACTATGGCGTTTCCGAACGAACGCGGCCTGCGGATGGGCAACTGGTACGCGAGTGGATGGCGCATCATCAGGGAATGAGCCTGCTCTCGCTGGCAAATTTCCTGCTGGACAATGTGGTGCAGCGCTGGTTTCACAGCAGCCGCCGCGTGCAGGCGACGGAGCTTTTGCTGCACGAAAAACCGGCGAATCATGTATCGTCCATGCGAGGGGCGAAGGCCGCCTGAACCAACGCCAGATTCTTCCTTTTTTGTTTCCATTGGTTTGCATGAAAACTCCATAAAATGGAGGCCGCATAAAATGC
>JASHOT010000185.1 GCA_030040965.1 Candidatus Sulfotelmatobacter sp.
GATAATTGGGATCGAAAATTCAGAGGGACAGTTGGTCGGGTCCTGCAGCAAGTCAGATCGCCGCTCTCGAGGATACCCCAAACTACGCTTCCGCTTTCTTGCCCGCGCCCGTCATCTGGCGCAACAGCGCGATGAATGCGTTCGAAGCTACGGACAGTGTCCGGTCCCGCCGAAACGCCAGTCCCAGCTCGCGAAAAAGTTCAACGTCCTGCAGGTCGATCAATTTGACGCGACCAGATTCGACCTCGTCGCGCGCGAATGACGCGCTGATCAGCGATACGCCCAGATCGGCCGCCACGAAGCTCTTGATCATCCCGATGCTCGGCAGCTCCATGCGCACCTGCACCTCCGCGCTGTGCGCGCGAAATAGTTTGTCGAGCAGGCGCCGCGTGTGCCCTGTCTTCGGAAACAGCAGCGGATGTTTCACGATCTCGCCCACCGGCACGACCTTATGCTTGGCCAGCGGATTCTTCGGGCTCACCATCAGCATCAGCTTGTCGCGGAATATGGGCTGGATCTTCAGGCTGGGCGACTGAATCGGCAGCGTCAAAATACCGACTTCCACTGTGCCGTTCTCGAGTTTTTCAATGATCTTGTAGCTGAAATTCCGGTAGATGCTGATCTGCACCAGCGGATATTTGCGGCAGTACTCGCCAAAGACTTCCGGCAAAACATAAAGGCAGGTTGCCTCATTGGCGCCCACGCGCAAGGTGCCTCGCGGAGTTCCGCTGTGGTCTGCGACCGCCGTCAATGACTCGTCGCGCAAGGCTTTCAGCCGCTGGGCATACTCGAAAAACACCTGGCCCGCCGGAGTCAGCTTCACCGTTTTACCCGAACGGTCGAGCAGGCGGTCGCCGTATTCCTGTTCCAGTTGCCGAATCTGCGCGCTCACCGCCGACTGCGAACGAAACACTTTTTCTCCGGCGCGCGAAAAGCTGCCCTGCTTGGCAACTTCCAGAAATGTGATGAGCTGATCGAAGTCCATTCGCTGGGGTGACGATTATTGGAGACACGATTATAGCGGACCCCATGCTGCGCCGAGGTTAACTGTGCGGAATCGGAGCGCGGTTCGAGCGTGCGGAATTTTGCATGGCTCGCATCGAAATCCTCAATCGTGCACAGCCTTGCTGTTCCACATCACGGGATTGAGCTGAGCAAACCGGGCTCGGCCTTGCGAACTACCGTTGGCATCGCTTGAAGTGACCGGCCAGATACGCGGATCAGGTTGTGGGAACGATAACCGCAAAGTTACTCAGGTCACCATTCTGCCGATCTCCAAAGTAACCAGGGCAGTCCGCCGCCCGGGGAAAGACACTGCGTGAAGAGTCTGCGCGGTTGCATCATCGGGACTTGAACCTTGGTGTGCAACTCAACTCGCGATTGTGGGTTTTAATGAATACGCCCATGTAGAGCGGGCATAAGGGGAGATGTTGACGTTTTGGGGCCCCTGCACAAGGAGAAATGTCCATGTCTTCTCGTTTTAGAATTCGCAACCTCATCGCCGTTGCGCTGATCGCGGCACCGATGCTGATGCTGCCCGTCGCGCAGGCGCAAATCGGAATCTCTCTCAACATCAATATCGCTCCTCCCGTGTTGCCCGTGTATGAGCAGCCGCCGCTGCCGGCGCCGGGTTATATGTGGACGCCTGGCTACTGGTCCTACGGAGACGCGGGCTATTTCTGGGTTCCCGGCGTGTGGGTGCAACCGCCGAGCGCCGGTCTTTTGTGGACGCCTGGCTACTGGGGCTTTGAAAGCGGTGTGTACGGGTGGCACGCTGGATACTGGGGTCCGCATATCGGCTTTTACGGCGGCGTGAACTACGGCTTTGGCTACGGCGGCGTCGGTTTCGTCGGCGGCGCGTGGCGGGGCGGAGTCTTTGCCTATAACAGCGCCGTGGCGAACTTCGGCACCGTGCATGTCACCAATGTGTACGAGGACCGCCTCATTGTGACGCAGAACACGATCGTCAACGTCGACCATGTCAGCTTCAACGGTGGCGTGGGCATCCAGGTGCACGCGTCGGCGATCGAGATGCAAGCGGCCGGCGAGCAGCACTTCCAAGCAACCGCCGAGCAGGTGCAGCATGTCAACTTTGCCGCGCAAGACCGGGCGCAGCTGGCCTCGGTGAATCAAGGTCGTCCGGCGACCATGGTGAGCGCCAACATCAACGCCTATCACGCGGTGGCGCAGCAACACATCCAGTCGCAGCCCATTTCGGCAGCCGATCGCTCGGTTGGGCGCAACTACAATCCCAATACTCGTGAGGCCAATCAGGACCAGCGCATCGCCAACGGCTTGCGCAGCGGCCAGATGACCTCCGGCGAAGCGGCACAAGCCGAGCGCACGCAGGCCAACATCGATCAGCAGGTGCACGACGATCGCGAGGCCAACGGCGGCAAGCTCACCGAGCAGGAACGTCAGCAGATCAACGGCGAACAGAATTCCGCCAGCCGTCAGATCTACGACCTGAAGCACAACGGGAATACCGTGAAGCCCAACGAGGTCGACGACCGCGAAGCCAATCAGCAGCAGCGCACTGCCGAGGGGCTGCGCAGCGGAGAGATGACTTCCGGCGAGGCCGCGCGGACCAACGAAAACCAGGCCAAAGTTGCTCAGCAGGTTCACAACGAGCGCACCGCCAACGGCGGGGCGTTGACCAAGCAGCAGAAGCAACAGGCCAACAAGGAAGAGAACAAAAACAGCAAGCAAATTTACAACGAAAAGCACAACAAGAACAAGGACTAAGCCAAACTAGCCCCGGGTTAGCCTGAACCTGGTCTAGCCTCGACAACGCCGAACGGCCGCCATTGCAGGCGGCCGTTCTTTCTTGCTTCTGTCCGTCGCCGCTGCATCTGAGCCCGTAAGCCGCCAGCGCTGTTAAGATGAGTGCCTGAAATCATGATCCAACTTTCCCATATCCAGGCGGCGCTCGGTCGCATTCGTGCCGACATTCGCGTTTCGCCCTGCACCCACTCGGAAACTTTCTCTGCCCTCACCGGCAATTCCGTTTTTCTCAAGCTCGACAACCAGCAGCGTACCGGAGCCTTCAAAGAGCGCGGCGCGCTCAACAAACTTCTTACGCTCACGCCCGATGAGCGTTCGCGCGGCGTCATCGCAGCTTCGGCCGGCAACCACGCGCAGGGAGTGGCGTATCACGCCGGCCGTCACGGCATCAAAGCGCGCATATTCATGCCGTTGCCCACGCCGCTCACCAAAGTTTCCTCCACCCGCGCCTACGGAGCCGAGCTCGTTCTGCACGGCGCGAATTATGATGAGGCCTACGAAAAGGCCGTCGAGGAAGGTCATCGTGATGGCCTCACGCTGATTCATGCCTTTGACGATGAAGCGGTCATCGCGGGGCAGGGAACTCTTGGCCCGGAAATTTTGCAGCAGCACTACGACATCGAAGCCATCGTCGTTCCCATCGGCGGCGGAGGCCTCATCGGCGGAATCGCCTGCGCGGTGAAGGAGGCGAATCCCGGCGTCAAGATTTTCGGTGTGCAGCCTGCGCGCATCCCTTCCATGAAGGCCGCCGTGGCCGAAGGCAAGCCAGTCACGCTCAACTCCGCCAAGACCATCGCCGACGGCATCGCCGTGCGCCGCGCCGGAGAGCGCACGCTTCCGCTGGTTCAGAAGTATGTCGACGATATCGTTACGGTGGAGGAAGAAGAAATTGCCAACGCGGTCCTGCTGCTGCTCGAGCGCGAGAAAACTTTGGCCGAAGGCGCCGGCGCCGCGGCTCTGGCCGCGCTGCTGAATCAGAAACTGCCGCTGAAAGAAAAACGCGTTGCCGTGCTCGTGTGCGGCGGCAACATCGACGTGACTCTGCTTTCACGGATTATCGAACGCGGCCTGGTGAAAGACGGCCGACTCGTGCGTCTGCGCGTTCATCTGCCCGACTACCCCGGCGCGCTGCATCGTCTCACCGGAATTCTGGCCGAGCACCGCGCCAACATCGTCGAAACCGCGTACGATCGCGCCTATCACGGCGTCAATCTCGGCGACACGGCCATCGACATCACCATGGAGACGCGCGGGCCCGACCATATCACCGAACTGATCTCCGCGCTGGTCGCCGCCGGCTACACCCACGAAAGAATTATGTGAGGAGCCGAAGCAGGCGGTCGAAAAGTATCCTTCTACGGCTTCATCGCGAAAGCCCGCGCTTTCACCGGCGGGCTGAGGGATCTCCCGTCAGGCGCCCCATGGGTAAGGAAGCTCCCTCGCTCCTGCTTGAGATACAGCTTCGCTCGGGGAATGACGCAGGGCTGCAAGATTAATACAGAGAGAAGCGAAAACCTTGAAACCTATGGGGACGATGGTGAGGTCGGGCTTCCGCTACCGTGCGCCAGAACCCAGATCAAGACGCCGATTCCCGCAGCGCCGCCTGCAATCCATAGCGGGCTGATCCCGCGGGCAGGGCTGGTCGGCTGCGCCGGGGATCCGCACATTTGGGTTTCGTCGAAGCTTTTTTGTTCTCCCTCATGCACGGTCCCACCGGACGATCCGGTCTGGCCCGGTGTTGTCCGCCCCCCTTGCACGTTGACGTCAGCTTTGCGCGCCGCTACCTGCACCGTCCCGTTGAGATCGCTCACCTCGAACTGCGTCCACACGCTCGCTGCCGGCACCACGGTGATGCAATTGACCTGCACCTTGAAGTTTCTCGAGCTTCCCACGGAAATGCTGCCATGGTCCAGCGCGAGTGAATCCCCGTTGAATTTGGCCACGGCTTCGGGCGCGAGCAATACCTCGGACCCCTCCAGATTCAGCGTCGCCGCAAATCCCGGCTTGGTTTCAATCAGATCTCCGGGAAAAACTGCCGTCGAGTCGCGCGCCTCCGAACCGTTGATCCACACTCCGCCCTGCGTATGCAGCACCGCGGCTGCTGTCCCTTGCAGTGGAGGCCCCGGAGCCTGCGTAGCCTGATTCTGCGCCCCCTGAGTTTGGGGGGTCTGCGAAGTCTGGGTCTGCGAAGTCTGTTCGGGCACGGTCTGCGACGGCGGGCTGGCAGACGGAGATTGCCCCGCAAGTGACAGCGGTGTCACCGCCACCACGATACAACTTAGAATCCAACGTAAAATTGCAACACTCATCCGGATATGATCTTGCACACCCTCCCAGCAGAAATCGTAGCTGCCGCTGGAGGCGTCGTCTATTAGCACTCTGGATGACCGTGCTGCCCTTCCAGGCCGGAATCAAGATGTTCACCTCTGTCTGTGCCGGTGCGGAACTCAAGTTGAAGTCTGGATACTGCTTCATTGCTTTCGGGCATCATTCCGGCGGCCCGCTCTTCCACCAGCGGGCCGAGGAATCTCCCGCGCAACGCTCCCTGCATAAGAGAGATCCCGCGCTTCGCTGAGAAACGGCTCCGCCCGGGATGACCATGCGTCGGAAAGTTCGCCCCCACCCATTTTTCGTGGTCGCCTCATCGCTCATTCACTTCTTTGTAATAATGGATCGATCCCGGGTAAAACTTTGTAAATCACCAGTATTAACGCGATCCTACGCTGTAAATTAGAGGGTTACCGCTCATGCGCTCAACCTGCACAAGATTCGCCGCTCGCCGTTCGCCGTTTAGTCACGCGATCATTCCTCGCACGTTCTTTCTTCGTGCATCTCTCGCGCCGCTTTTGCTGGCGGCATGTCTTCTCGTCATTTCTTGCGCCTCTGCGATCGCGCAGGGGCCGCCAATCGTCAAAAGTCTGGGGCCGATCAAGGCGATCAACGGCAACGTCCTCACGCTGGCCCCCGAATCCGGCCCTGAAGTCACAGCGACAGTGCAGGAATCAGCGCGCATTCTGCGCCTCAATGGCGATAAGGACATAAAGAACGCGACGCCCATCCAGCTCCAGGACTTGGCGGTCGGCGACACGGTTCGCGTGCGCGGTTACGCCTCCACTGACGGCAAATCGATTGCCGCCCTCGAAGTTCTCGTCATCACCAAATCCGCCGTGGCTGCCGTTGGCGGCCAGATCAGCCAGGATTGGCAGAAACGCGGCATGGCGGGAATCGTCTCCGCCGTCGATCCCTCCGCCGGGACAGTGACGCTTACGGTTCCAAGTCTTGCTGAGAAGAAGACCGTCATCATCTATACCACCGGCAGCACGATGATTCGCCGCTACGCGCCCGACTCCGCCAAATACGAAAATGCCAAGCCCAGCGCGGCCGATGCCATCCACACCGGAGACCAACTCCGCGCCCGCGGCGATCGCAGCGCCGACGGCAACGATCTCACCGCTGTCGAAATCGTTTTCGGCGCGTTCCCCTATGTCGAGGGACGGATCAAGTCCGTGGATGCAAGCTCTAACACATTGATCGTTCAGGATGTACTGAGCAAGAAAGCGGTGCAGCTCAGAGTTTCGCCCGAATCGCAACTGCATCAGATTCCAGTGGAGACCGCGAACCGCATGGCGTTCATGTTGAAAGCGGCGAAGTCAGGGGCGACCGGAGCGCCGGGAATGTCCCCGCCCGCTGCAGCCGCCAACGGTTCCGCGCCTCCCGCCGCTGCTCCGGGCAACGGACCCACCACTGGCGCCCCCAATGTCGTTCCGCAGATGGCTGCAGGTTCGCCCGGCTACGGAGGGCCGGGACAGCGCGCCGGTGGCGCAGGCGGCGGAGGATTCCAGCGCATGCTCGATCAGACGCCGGCCATCACTCTGAGCGATTTGCACAAAGGCGATGCGCTCGCGATTCTCGCCACCGAAGGCACGGCCTCCAGCGGCGGCACGGTCATAAAACTTTACAGTGGAGTCGAGCCCATTCTCGAAGCTGCTCCCAACGCCATGATGCTGGCGCCCTGGAGTTTGGGGGGCGCACCCGGCGGTGACGCCGCCAGCCAATGAACGTCTAATGAGGTTTACCCAGGTTTTCATCTTACGAAATGGATGGAATGTAGAAGCGCAATGAAAGTTTATCGTCGCTCATGTTTTACTGGCTGTGGTTTCACCAGATCAGGCCTGGTTGTTTTCTTCCTGTGTCTGTTGTTGGCAGTGACTGCAGTCGGGCAAACTCCTGCGCCCGCCGCGACCGGCGCGCTTCGCGGCACCGTCGTCGATCCTTCAAACGCCGCCATCTCCGGCGCCACCGTGATCATGACGCCCGCGAGCGGTGCGCCCATCGTTGTGCAGAGCAACGGCACCGGTGCCTATGAATTCAAATCGCTCGTGCCCGGCAAGTACTCCCTCACCGTCGCCGCCACCGGATTCACGCTCTATGAGAACGACAATGTCGTGATCGCGGATCAGCCGCTGCGTCTGAACATATCGATGGCCATCGAAGTACAAACCCAGAAAGTCAGTGTCTCCGACACCGCGCCAACCATCGACGTCAATCCCACCAACAACGCCGGCGCCATCACCATTTCGGGCAAGGAACTGGATGCGCTGCCCGACGATCCCGACGAATTGCAGTCCGATCTCGAAGCCCTCGCCGGACCCTCCGCCGGCCCCAACGGCGGCCAGATGTACATCGACGGATTCACCGCCGGCCAGCTTCCGCCCAAGTCCTCGATCCGCGAAATTCGCATCAACCAGAATCCGTTCTCCTCCGAGTACGACAAGCTCGGCTATGGCCGCATCGAAATCTTCACCAAGCCCGGTACCGACACGCTGCATGGGCAACTCTTCGCCGACGGCAATGACTCGCCGTTCAACTCGCCGAATCCTTTTGCCGGAGCCGAGCCACCTTACTACTCCACGCAATTCAATGGAAACGTCGGCGGCCCCATCAACAAGCACGCGTCTTTTTTTGTGAATCTCGATCGCCGCGACATCAACGAACTCTCCGTCATCAACGCGACCGATCCAACCACAGGAAATATTCTCGCCAGCTCCATCGGCAATCCTCGTCAGCGCACCAACGGCGGACCGCGCATCGACTGGGCTCCGACGAAGGACAACACACTCACCGTGCGCTATCAGTACTATCGCGATACCGAGACCGGCGACCTGAGCAGCCAGCTTTATCTGCCCTCGCAGGCGTATTACTCGCAAAGCACGGAAGATACCATCCAGGTCAGCGACACCCAGGTTTTCGGTACGAAGATCATCAACGAAACCCGTTTTCAGTATCTGCGCGACAACAACATTCAGAACCCAAACGACACCAATCCCGCAACCAGCGTGCTCGGCGAATTCATCGGTGGCGGCAACAGCCAGGGAACTCTCAACGATCTGCAGAACGCCTACGAGATCCAGAACTATACCTCGATCATTCATGGCAATCACACCATGAAGTTCGGTGCGCGCTTCCGCGACACCACGGATACGAACTATTCCAACGCCGCCTTCAACGGCACATTCAGCTTTGCTCCTCTGTCACCAGGCAGTCCCTTCACGGGCGCAAATCCGTTGCAGCTTACCTTCACCACCGGCTCGCCCAACGCCTCCGTCAATTACTACGATATCGAGCCTTATTTTCAGGACGACTGGCGCATCAAGCCCAACATCACGCTCAGCCTCGGTGTGCGCTTCGAAGCCCAGAATGCGATTCACGATCACGACGACTGGGCTCCGCGCCTCGGATTCGCTTGGGGAGTGGGCGGTAAAACTGCTCCGCCCAAGGTCGTCCTCCGCGGCGGCGCGGGAATTTTCTACGACCGCTTCCAGCTGACTAATCTTCTTCAGGCCGAACGGCTCAACGGCATCACTCAGACGGCTTACGTCATTACCAACCCCGTCTGCTATCCGGGACTCGACGTCGCCTTCACGCCGACCGTCGCCGACTGCGCAGGCCCATCCAGCACAAGTACAGTCACACCCACCATTTACCAGATGAGCCCCACACTTCACGCGCCGGGAACTCTGCAGTTCGCAGTCAGCGTCGAGCGCCAGGTCACAAAGCCGGCGACGCTTGCCATTACTTACCTCGGCTCGCGCGGCTTCGATCAATTCGTCACCATCAATGCCAACGCGCCCTATCCCGGCACTCCTTGCCTTTCGAACGCGTTTCCCACCCCCTCGTCTTCGACGCCTTCCATCCCTCCGCTGCCTGACCTTCCTCCCTGCGCGACGACCAGCGGCACCAATCTCTACCGCTATGTCTCGGAGGCGAACTTCAAACAGAATCAGCTCATCGCCAACAGCAACGTGCGCGTGGGATCCAAGCTGCAACTGTTCGGCTACTACACGCTGAACTATGCCGATAGCGACACCGCCGGCATCTCCACGTTCGCCTCGAATTCCTACGACATCAGCCAGGACTGGGGCCGCGGCGCTTTCGATATCCGCCATCGCCTCTTCCTCGGCGGCAGCCTGGGCCTTCCGTACTTAATGCGCTTGAGCCCATTCATGATCGTCAGTTCGGGGATTCCGTACAACATCACGGGATCCTATGATCAGAACAACGATTCGCAGTTCAACGATCGTCCCAGCCTTGCGTCCTCGACCACGTGCGCGACTATTACCCAGGTTTCTCCCCCCAGCTATATCTACTGCACTCCGTTCGGAACCCTCGATGTCTCCGGCGCTACTGGCAAACTTCTTCCCATCAACTACGGAACCGGTCCCGGCCACTTCGTCATGAATCTGCGGTTGACCAAAACCATCGGCTTTGGACCGCTCACCAAAGGCGCTGGCACGGGCCAGGGCGGCCCTGGTCCCGGTGGAGGCGGTGGACGCGGCGGTGGCCCGCGTGGCCCGCTCTTTGGCGGCGGCCCGCAATTTGGGTCGGTCAATTCCGATCGCCGCTACAATCTCACCATGGGCGTCAGTTTTCGTAACGCGTTCAACAACGTGAACGTCACCAATCCCGGCGGGGTCGTAGGCTCGAAGTTTTTCGGCGTATCCAACAACATAATGGGATTTCCTTATTCTCCCGGTACCACGGCGAACCGCCGCATCGATCTGACGGCGCAATTCACCTTCTGAGTGGCCTTGCACAGCAGCAGAGAGCACAGCGGCAGAACAAGCATGATCTAGCCCCAAGTGTCGCGTCATCCCGAACGCGCGCATCTTCACCGGCGCGCGGAGGGATCTCCCGGTCGCACAGGCTGGTTAACCCCGAACATTCGTCACTCCGCCGGGAGGACGGGCTCTGTTCGGAATGCCGCAACGAAAGGAAACAACTCAGAAGCGAGATTCAGGCGAGCCGCGTCCTGTGCTCGTCCATGCGCGAAACGACCGTCTCAGGTTATTCTGAAAGGTGAGCATCGTTCCTCAAATCGAGTCAGACTCAGCCGGGCGAAACAAAACCGGGCAGAACAAGGCTGCCGCCCGGTCGACTTTTTTCTCTACCACCCGCAGAAAATTCCTCATACTCGGCGCCGCCGGAGTTGCGGCGCTCGGGGCCGATTCCATCCTGTTCGAGCCCAACCGTCCCCTTGTCGTGCGTCGCGAACTCGCGCTTCGCCGCTGGCCTCAGGCGCTCGACGGATTTACCATCGCGCAGCTGAGCGACTTTCACTACGACCCGTATTTCTCCGAACACCCGATTCATTCCTCCATCGGCATCGTCAACGCACTGCGCCCGGACCTGGTCGTGTTCACCGGCGACTATGTCTCGGTGGGGGCGTGGGTCAAGAACGACGAAAAAGCCGCCGCCGATGCCGAACCCTGCTCGCTTCTGCTGCGGCAAATCCAGTCGCGCCACGATCTGTGGGCCGTCCTCGGCAATCACGATTACTATTCCGATCCCGAGCGCGTCACTCGCGCCCTGCGTAAGCAGGGAATCAACGTTCTCATCAACCAGTCTTCACCCATCGAGGCCAATGGCGCGCGATTCTGGCTCAGCGGCGTCAACGATGTGATGGGTGACGAAGCCGATCTCAACGCGACCCTGCACAACGTCGCCGAAGGCGAAGCCACCATTCTGCTCGCGCATGAGCCCGACTACGCCGACCAGGTCGCCAGCCACGGCGGCGTCGATCTGCAGCTCTCCGGACATACCCACGGAGGCCAGGTCCGCATTCCGCTTTTGCCTCCTCTTTATTTGCCCGATCTCGGCAAGAAGTATCTTGCCGGCCTCTACCGCATCGGAGATCTCCAGCTCTACACCAACCGCGGCATCGGCACCTACGCGCTGCCCATCCGCCTCAACTGCCCGCCGGAGATCACACTGCTGACGTTGCGTCGCGCTGCCGGCTAGGACTTTTTCTCTGCGCGCAGTCTAAAGTCTGGTGAAGCCGTCCGCGCTCCATTCTTCTGAGC
>JASHOT010000186.1 GCA_030040965.1 Candidatus Sulfotelmatobacter sp.
CCAATTACGAGACCGCGGACTTCGAGAAGCTCACCGTCCGGCAATGGGACGCGATCTTCGCCTCGAACACGCGCGGGCCATTTCTGGTGACGCGCGAAGCGTTGAAATGGATGAGGCGCAAGCGCGGCAAAAACGTTCCCATCCAGGCCAAAGTCATCAATATGGGATCGCTCGGCGGGCTGCGCCCGTGGGCGACGCACGCGCACTATTGCTCGTCCAAAGCGGCTCTGCACATGCTGACCAAGGTGATGGCGAAAGCTCTGGCGCCGGAAATTGCGGTGAACGCGGTCGCTCCGGGGATGATCGATCTCGGCGAAAAGGCCGCGGCAGCGTTTATGCGGCGCATGGCCAAACAAACCCCCATGCGGCGCAATGGGCGTGGGAACGAAATCGCACAAGCCGTACTGTTCTTCGCGACCGCCCCGCAATTCATTACCGGGCAGATTCTCGCCGTAGACGGCGGGCTTGGACTTTAGCTGCTCGGCTTGAGCCGACTTCGCGTCGATCACGCGCTTGACCTCCGGGTTGCGATTGGGCAATCGGGTCGGCGGCAAATAGCCAATGCTTCGCGAAGCGCGGTATAGTGAGGCGGATGAAGAAATCGAAAGTGAAATCTTTTCGGCCAAAGAATCCAGCTCCAAAAGTCGCCGCCGTTGGAACTGCTCCACATCCGCCTCGGGTTGCGGTCGCCATCATGGCGGCAGGCAAGGGAACGCGACTGAAATCCCAACTTCCTAAAGTTTTACATGAAGTGGGAGGCAAGCCTTTGCTCGAGCACGTCATTCGCGCGGCGTTGAGGATTTTTTCCGCAAAAGATGTTTACGCGATCATCGGGCATGAAGCCGAGCGAGTGCGCGCGGCCATGGAGCCCATGGGCATAAATTTTGTTCTGCAGGCCGAGCAGCGCGGCACGGGGCACGCGCTCATGGTCGCGAAAAACGCGCTCGCGGGGTATGGCCATGTGATTGTCCTCTCCGGAGATGCGCCCATGATTACGCCGGAGACGATCGGGAACCTGCTTCATTTTCACATCGACCAGCAGGCATCGATGACGCTGCTAAGCGCGGACCTGGAGAGTCCGACCGGCTATGGCCGTGTGATTCGCAAGAACGCAGGATCCGACGAGGTGAAGGCGATCGTGGAAGAAAAATCCGCGACCGTGGCGCAGAAAAAGATCCGCGAGATCAATTCGGGCTTTTACGGCTTTGCCGTGAAAGATCTCTACGCACATATCGAGAAACTTTCTACCGCGAATGCGCATGGCGAGTATTACCTGACGGATATGGCCGAGGTTTTGCGCAAGGCGAAGGGGCGCGTGGTGGCGTGGAAAACGGCGGACGCACGCGAGGTTCTGGGCGGCAATACGCGCGCGGAGTTAGCCGACATCGACCATTTCATGCGCATGGCGAAATGCCGGCAGTTGATGGCAGACGGCGTGACTATTTTCTATCCCGCGACCTGTGTGATTGACCCCGACGTCGAAATCGCCGCCGATACGGTGATCGAACCCTACGTGCAGCTGCTCGGAAAAACTCGTATTGGAGGAGGTTGCCGCGTCCGCTCCTACTCTATTATCCGCGACGCGGAGATCGGTGAAGGCGTGAACATCCTTCCGGGCTGCGTCATCGACGACGCCCGCGTGAGCCGGGCGGCGATTGTGGGTCCGTACTCGCGGCTGCGCCCGGGAAGCGACATCGGGGAAGGGGCGCATGTGGGAAACTTTGTCGAAACCAAGAAAGCGCGGCTCGGCAAAGGATCGAAAGCCAACCACCTCACTTACCTCGGCGATGCCGAGATCGGCGAGGGAGTCAACGTCGGTGCAGGCACTATCACTTGCAACTATGATGGCGTTCACAAGCACAAAACGGTGATCGAGGATGGAGCCTTCATCGGCAGCGACAGCACGCTGGTGGCGCCGGTGCGGGTGGGCAAAGGGGCATACGTGGGCGCGGCATCGTGCATTACAGAGGATGTTCCCGAGGATGCCCTGGCCGTTGGCCGCGGCCGGCAGGTTGTGAAACAAGGATGGGTGCGCGAAAGACGCAAGCAGAGGAAGTGAGTCGTCGAATACGAAACAGAAGGCCGATCCGCCAGGCGGATCGGCCTTCTGTTTCGTTAGTAGCAAAACGCGTTTCTAGTGCGAGAGCGCCGTAAACAGATCGGTGCGCATCAGCGCCTGGAACTGCTGATCGTTGGACTTGAAGTGAATGACGACGTTGTTGCCGTCAGAGTCGGCCGCGGTGTTTTCCATCGCGACTTTTTCGGCGCTCGCCGCGGTGTTCTTCTTATAAAGCACGTAGCCCTTGAAAGCCGACGCCAACATGCCGGCAGTCACGCTGTCGGCGGTTGCGATCGTGGCATCGAAGTTCACGCCGCTGGTGAAGTTCATGGTGTAGCGAGATCCGACCAGGTTTTTCTTGAGTTTCTCGACGTCGGCGATCTTGGCGGCTTCGCCCAAGGCAGATTGGATCATATTCTGCGTGCCCTGCTGGTCGAGAATGCTCCACACCGGCGCGGAATCGACGTTGGTCATCATGTCGGCCATGTCGCCGTTGGTATCGAGGCTGAGCGTTTTGCCATCGCGCACGTCGAGCGCGGCGTGAACGGCGGTCGAGTCGCCGAACAGCAATGTGCTGTCATCGAGAAAGCTCATGATGAAGCCGCCGTCCATGGGATAAACATCGGTTGTGCCGTATTTCTTGGGCACGAACTTCTGCAGCTTCATCTTCTTGAGCACATCTTTCATGTTGAACGGACCGGCCGCAATGCCCACGCTTCTCACGCCCTGCTTGCCGAGACGGAACGAAGCGAAGGTGAGCGTGTCGACGTCCTTTTCAGGATCGATGCCGATGCCTTTCAGGGCGGCTTCAAATTGCTTGATGTTGTCGGGCATGAGTTGGTTCTTGAGCGCCATCGCGGTCGAGGAATCCTTGAGCGCGCGATAGTCCACCGAGATGACTTGTACGGTTTCGGCGGGAATGCAGGAGCGAGAGGAGGAGTTCAAGGGCATGGCATACGCCATGCTCACCAGCAGAATGCTAACCAGGCACATCCGGATCAGTTTCATAAAACCTCGAAGATCATGTAGACGATATTGGGACCGCGCACTTCTCCATTGGATGCGCGCCAAAGTCCCATAGTTCTAGATCGAATGATTCTATTTTACTTGCACGCGGCCGGGATGGAACAAAAGTCGCGGAACAAAAGTACAGTGCCCATTAACGAATCAAGCTCCAGTTGGATTCGGCACACGTTTCCCGGCTTGAGCTTCTCCATGTATGAACCCGGAACCGTGGTTTTCCACTCGCGGCAAGTCGAGGTGAAGAACAGATGAACCCGGAAATGTGAATCGGGCATCTGGAAAAGGGAGGCGCAGGAAAAGCGGTTACGACTGCAGCGCCGCGATCCGCCGCCGCACTCCGCTGGCGAAAACCTCGTCTTTGATGGACGCCAGATTGATTTCAACGTTGGCTAACGCGCCCGCCATGGCGGCGCGCCCCAGGGCAATGGCGGTGGTCAGATCCGACTTCATATTCGGATTCGTGATCGGTTCGAGCGATTGCGCGATCTTGACAATTTCGTGACTTTTCTCAGAGACATTCAAGGGCACGGTTGTCGCTTCTTTCAGCGCCGCTTCAATCGGCAATTCGCCGGCTTTTTCGTCAGCGGCGGCTTTGGCTGCCTTGTACGCCTTCATCACCGAATTGTAGGATTCGGCGTCGGCGTCGATCGCGTTCTTTAATTCTTCGCGTAACGGCGCGAGCCGGGCGATCGCGTTGCTCAACTGCGATTCATACTGCAGGTACGCTTTTTTCCCGCGTGACATGGATGCGACCATGGTGGCAAGTCCCGCGGCCATCGCGGCCGAGGCCGCCGACGCGCTTCCGCCTCCTGGCGTCGCTGTGGGAGCGGCCAGTTGTTCGATGAACGGCTCGATTCCGGCTCTCAGGCCGCCAATCGCCATCTTGCCCCCCATCACGGCGGCCAAGCGGTTTTCCAGGATTAACGACGAATCGAAATTTTCGACCTGCAGGAACCACTCGGCCGCCTGCTCCAGCGCTTTCTTGGGAATCAGGCCGACAATCTCGCTCGAAACGGGCGAAACTCCGTAACGCGCCGCCTCGCGGTGCACCATCTCAAAGGCGCGATGGATGGGAGTCTGCTCGAAGTCGGTCAGGTTCATGGATACCTGCGCCATTCCACGGACCAAAAATCCCGCGCCTTTGACGAAACGCAGGCCGCCGGTAGAAAAGCGTACGGCCTTCGCGATTTTCTTGGCGATTTCCACGTCTGGCGTGTTGAGGAAGACGTTGTAGGCGATGAGAAATTTGCGCGCGCCCACGACCGTGGCGCCTGCCGTGGGATGCACGCGCGGCTCGCCGATGTCGGGACGCCGCGCAGGATTGGTAGCAATTTCCGCGCGAATGCCCTCGAACTGGCCCCGGCGAATATTTTCGAGGCCCTGCCGTTCGGACAAACGGGCGGCTGATTCGTAGAGATAGACGGGAATCTGAAATCGTTTCCAGATTTCTTCGCCAACGTGATTCGCCATGGCAACACAATCTTCAATCGTGACGCCGTCGATCGGAATGAAAGGCACAACGTCAGCCGCGCCCATGCGCGGATGCGCGCCGGTATGAACGTTGAGATCGATCAGTTCCGAGGCCTTGCCCACGCCGCGAATCGCCGCTTCCTGAATGGCTTCGCGTTCACCGACGAGAGTGATCACGCAGCGGTTGTGGTCAGCGTCCATTTCGCGGTCGAGGAGGTAGACGCCGGGCATCTTCATGGCGTCGACGATGGCGTCAACTTTGGCCTTGTCGCGGCCTTCGGAAAAATTGGGAACACATTCGACGAGCGTAGACATAACGGAAGAGGATAACGGGCGGCGTATTGTCGCCGCAACTTCGAACGGCAAATTACCTAGCGATCAGGCGGTCTCCTAGAACAATCGGGCAATTCCTGGAAAGCCGTCAAAGCCGGTGTCGAAGCTCAAGATCCGTGATATGCCATGCTGTTCCATGACCGCAAGATGAATTGCGTCGCGCGCGGAAAGGCGCGTGTTACCGAAGACGATCTCCTTGGCACGCTCGACCGTGGCACGATCGATGGAAAGCACCTCATCGATGATGCCCAGCAAGGAATCAAACGTCGCTTGAATCGCATCGCGCCGGTTTACAGCAATATAGCGATGAAGAATTTCCTGCAGAACTTCGGCATCCGTGACCAATCGTCGTCGTTCACTGATCAGCTTCTCGACCAGCCGTTGCGCGTCAATCTTGTGGGGATGCGCCGCGCCCACAAGATACATTGGAATGTTGGAATCGATCAGAATCACGATTGCTGCTTGTCCAGATATCCCTGTTCAATCTCCGCGAGAATGGTATCAATGTCACCGGTAGGAAACTCATGTTTCACTGCCGCTCGAATGACTCGAAGCTTCTTCTCCACGTCTCCCAACGGTTCGCTGCGGCGGGCGTGCGCGAGCGCTTGTCGAACCCATTCGGCAATCGACATATGCCGCGCCCGCGCGGCCCGTTGAACCTCGCGGTACTCGGGGTCCTGTAGAATGACCTGGAGCCTCTTAGCCATACATGTAGTTTACATGACTCATCATGATGAGTCAAAAGCGAGTTTTATTTTCGGCGGCTGATTCCACCAAGAAATCGTCCCACGCCAAGCCTTACCTGCACCGTATTGATTCCCGGATTCAGATTTCCCAGGCCGGCGTTGGAGATGTGCATGTAACGTAGCTCGAGGCTCCAGTTATATTTCGCGCCGAGAATGTGCGTGCCGAAGGCCGCCTGGTCCATGAAGTTCACGGGGTTCGTGCCCGTGGGAATGTTGTGATCGGTAAAAATCACGCCGCCGGTGAGCTCAAGATAGGGCGAGAGGCGCCGGCGGCGCACGAAATTCCACTTCAGGCCGAGCGGGTCGAAGCCTACTCCGTAGGCTGTGTTCGCCGGCTGAAAAACAAAAAACACCGGAACGGCGTCGAGCGCATATTCGAAACGCCCGCGGAGAAAACTCGGGAGATGAGGATCGGTGAGAATCCACCCATAGCGCAGGCCGGCGTTGAATGCGCCAGTGTTCGCGGTTCCTCCGGGAACGGAGTGGCCACCACCCGCCCAGATCTCGACTTCGTTACCTCCCTGCTCGGGACCGGTTTGGGCGATGCAATGCGAATGTGCGGTTATGAAAACTGCAGCGAGAAAGATTAAGGGGAAAAAACGCCGGAAGTTTTGCATTGTGATTTTTCGATTGGAACGCTGTTGGTCCAAGGAAAGGATCACGATACAGGAATGATTGTGCCGCCGACAAACTTGCAACAGCACGCGGTCCCCAAGCAAAGCAGGTTCCTCGTCGCTGCGCCTCGGAATGACATCTTTAGTTGTTGAAGAATGATGAAGGTCTAGACGGCGTGGCCTCGCCGGGGGTGTTGCGATGCGAGCTGCACCAGGTCGCGGGCTACGCGAGAATAGTCATGGCGCGCCACGTCGCCTTCATCCAGATAATCGCCGAGAACGGAAATTACGCCCATGGCCCCGATGGCATCGAGGTCGTTGACGATCTGGCAGGCGCCTTCGGTGGCGTACTTCGCCTTCAGCGCATCGGAAACCGGAGTGCGGTTGATCAAGGCATAGTCGAAGAATTGTTTTTGGGCATGGCGGCTGAGGGCGCGAATGTGATCGGCCGCGGTCAGACCCAGACTTTCGTTGGCCTGTGTCATCAGATTGCAAACATAAACTTTTGTGGCCAGCGACTCGACGATCGCCTGCGAAATCCCACGCACCAGCAGGTTCGGAATCAGGCTGGTGAAAAGCGAGCCAGGGCCGACGGTGATGATGTCGGCTTTGGCGATCGCCTCGAGAGTTTGCGGCATGGGCTCGACGCTGGGTGGAACGAGAAACAGTTCGCGAATCCGTCCTTTGCTGGCGGTGATTCTGGTTTCGCCGCGCACCCGTGTCCCGTCTTCCATCAACGCTTCCAGCTCAATGTTGGAAGTTGTGGCGGGATAAATGTGGCCGCGGGTCAGGAGAATCTCCGAGGAAAGCCGCACCGCTTCGGAGAAATCGGAGGTGAGGGAAGTCAGGGCCGCAAGAAAAAGATTACCGAAGCTGTGTCCCTCGAGCCCCGAACCTTTGTCGAAGCGATGGCGGAAGAGTTTCGAGAGCAGGGCTTCGTCTTCGCTGAGAGCAACGATGCAGTTGCGGATGTCGCCGGGCGGCAGCATGTTGAGTTCTTTGCGCAGGCGGCCACTTGATCCGCCGTCATCGCTGACGGTGACAACAGCGCAAAGATCACTGATAACCGGGGTTTCCGGAGACAAGGCCAACTCTCCCGCGGGAAGAACGAAACGTTTCAGGCCTTTGAGAAGGGTCGAGAGTCCCGTGCCGCCGCCAATGGCGACCACGCGCAGACCGCGGTCGAGCGCGGTCTTTTCCGCATTCAGCAGCTCCGCAGTTTTGGTGGGCATCGCGGGCCGATCCTCGCCACCGGGCTACGCCGGTTCGTCCCCGCTGAAGTTGCCATCGGCAACGAGTTCGGCGCCGGGATCCGGATAGAGCAGTTCGGTGAAGCGCGGATCCTCGGCCAGATTCTGGAAATCCGAATCATTGCGCGCCTGGAAGCGCAGTTGTGGATTCAGACGCAGGGCCTCATCGAGCCGGCGCAGGGAATCCTCGACATGGCCGGTAAGGCAGTCGAGCGCGGCCAACCCGTACACCACATAATCCGCCTTGGCGTTCTGCTTCAGCAGCTTTTCCAGATGCTCGCGCGCCGTCACATAGTCGCCCACGTTCATCAGCGAGACGGCAAAATCAAAATGCTCCTCGGCGGTTTTGAACTGGGTGGAAGCGTTGCGTTCCAGGTGCTGATTGCAGGTCGTCAGGTGGACGTTGGCGCGATCGACAAGCTCCCTCACGGCGCTGGCAATCACCTTTTGGAAATGCGGTTTGGCCTTATCGAACTTGTGCTCCTGCATGGCGCGGAGCCCGGCCTCGTAGCTTTGCAACGCCTGCGTATAGCGCGGATCTTCAGCCACGGACTTCTTCGCGGTAGGTTTCTGAGCCATGTGCAAAACTCTTCCTGTGTTCTTGGTAATGGGAAACTCCTTGCAGCCGTGCCTTGCGCCTCAACCGTAAAGTATCACTCAAAGTGGCGCTGGAGGTCCAGTTCGCCGGTCCTGAGTCCGGAGTCGCGAGTCCTGAGAAGAAACTAGTGCGGATTCCCCTCCGGATCGGGACTCGCAATTTTGCAAGAGCTTAATTCATGGTCGCGGCCGATTGCAGGTCGATCTGCCGCCAGTCGCCTTTGATGATGCCCGCGCGGATCTGCACGGCGGTTTTGCCTTTCCCATGCTGCTGATAGGAGTAGTAAAGCTCCTTCAGGCAAATGTCGCACTTGGCTCCGTGCGTGCTCTCAAAGCAGCTGTGCAGGCTGTTGTGTCCCATGCGATCGCAATAGCAATAGCAGGGCTGCTGGTGGAGCACGGCGGGAATTTTGGCTGCCAATTCGTAAGCATGCGTCTGGTAGGGATTCTGCGCGTCGGCTCCCCACAGGTCGGCCTTGGTGAGAATATTCGGCAGCTTCGTGCCTCTTGGCGGAGGCCCGGCGTTGTAGGCCGGAACCTCGCCTTCCTGCGGCGGCATCCAGGCTGCGGAAGTAATAAAGGTAAGAAGAAAAATGAACGCCAGGCTCAAGTTGCGATGCATCATCTTGTTTTGAGCGAATCGCCGCATCTTCTGTCCTCCCGGTTTCGACATTGTAGCGCGAATGGGGCTTGCCGGGGTTGAGGGCACGCTGTCCTTTTGGAGTCGAAGTCCCAATTCTGTATACGCTTAATTCTGTATACAATAGGTCCCATGCAGGATATTGCTCCACAATCCGGCACCGCTAACCGGAATCTGGCTCATTCCGCAAATTACGATCCTGCTTCGGCTCCGCCGCGACTCCGTGCTGGCTTTGGCGTGTGGGTGCGCGATCTCATCATTTCCGTCGCTATTTCGGCCTTCATCATCATTTTTCTCTATCAGCCGGTGAAGGTCGAAGGCACCAGCATGATGCCATCGCTGGAAGACCAGGAGCGCATCTTCGTCAACAAGTTCGTCTACCGGCTGGAGCCGATCGAGCGGGGCGATATCGTCGTTTTCCGCTATCCCCGCGACCCTTCGAAGAGCTACATCAAGCGCGTCATCGCCATGGCCGGCGACCGCATCCGCATCGATGGCGGGCAAGTTTATGTGAACGATGAAGCACTTGATGAGGACTACGTTCCGCCCGCCTATGCCGATGCGCGGTCGTATCCGGAGATCAAAGTTCCACCGGATTGCTATTTTGTGCTCGGCGACCATCGCTCCATGTCGAATGACAGCCGCGACTTTGGCCCGGTCAATCAGAGCTACATCTACGGCAA
>JASHOT010000187.1 GCA_030040965.1 Candidatus Sulfotelmatobacter sp.
GGTGCGGCGTTCGGTCTGGCGGGCGCGCTTCAGCGCCGAAAGATGATTTGCCATGTCTGGTTCGTTACCTTTACTTGGGAAATATTCGGGGTAGGTCCGAAACATTGATTATATGGGCTAAACCCTAGCCGGTCAACCAGATGGGTAACGATCTCGCCTTGTTCGGAATTCGGCACGACCCGGCACGACCCGATTGACTCTGGCTTCCCATCCAAGGTACGCTTCCTGTAATGGTAGTCAGTCGCCCGATGGGCGCGAACATTTCGTTTCTTCCCGTCTCTAAGCATAATCCTGTTTTGTCTACGATCGGCGTTGTAATTTTCCTGGCGCAGGGCTGTGTGTGGCGCGGTAATTGTGGTTCGTCCCATATCGATATCGTGTTATCCCAGCCGGCTCGCCTCGGCTCAGGGCGCGCACTGGGCTCGAACGCAATAAAATAAGCATGAAGAAGAGCATCGCAATCGCTCCCAACATCGAAACGCTCTTCGGCACGCGCGATGAAAATGTGCGCCTGCTCGAAGACGGCCTCAACATCACCATTAACCTGCGCTCGAACTCGATCGAACTCGAAGGCGCGGCGCGGGATGTGGCTCGTGCCGAGCAGGTATTCAGCGACTACGAAACCCTGCAGCGCTCCGGATACAGCTTCAACAATGGCGACCTAAACAGCATGCTGCGCGTGCTGACCTCCGATCCGAATTCGACCCTGCGCGGGCTCGCCGATGCCGGCCGTCAGCGTTCCTTCGGCCGGCGCACGGTGCAGCCCAAGAGCAGCAATCAGCGCCGGTATCTGGAAGCGATTGAAAAGCACGATATGGTCTTCGGCATCGGACCGGCTGGCACTGGCAAGACTTATCTCGCGGTTGCTATGGCTATCTCCGCCCTGCTCTCAAAGCGCGTCAACCGAATCATCCTCGCACGCCCCGCGGTGGAAGCTGGCGAGCGCCTGGGATTTCTTCCCGGCACGTTGCAGGACAAAATCGATCCCTATCTCCGTCCGCTCTACGACGCGCTCTACGACATGCTCGACCCGGAAAAGGTCGACCGTTATCTGGAAAAAAACGTCATCGAGATTGCTCCCATCGCCTTCATGCGCGGGCGCACACTTAATGATTCCTTTGTCATCCTCGACGAGGCGCAGAACACGACTTCCGAGCAGATGAAGATGTTCGTCACCCGGCTCGGCTTCAACTCCAAGGCCGTGATTACCGGCGACATCACGCAGATCGATCTGCCCAATGCGCGCCGCAGCGGCCTGCTCGAAGCCATCGATGTTCTAAAAAATGTGGAGGGACTCGCCTTCGCCTACTTCGACGAAGGTGACGTGGTGCGCCATCATCTGGTGCAGCGCATCGTGCGCGCCTACGACGAGCACAAGACGCGCGTCGCTGAAGAGCAGATGCTGCTGCTGGCCGAGCCGAAAACTACAGAGTCCGCGCCAGTCAGCGACAAGCTGCCCATCGATAGGGACAACGTGTCTTCCAGTGAACTCAAGCAATAGAAACGCGCCAGACGGCCGTCCGCCGGTCGTTGCGCATCAGGTGAATTTCGTTGGCCGGCGCGAGCGGCAGAGTTAGAGACGAGTTGATCATTCTGCAGAAGAAAGTTGCGGGTCTGAGTTCTCAAGCGCTGGATCGTTTCGTCCGGCGTGCGAGGCACGCGGCCGGAGTGCGTAACATCGTGCATGTGCTGGTCACCAGCGGCTCGGCCCTGCGCTCGCTCAATCGCCAGTTTCGCGGCAAGAACAAGACCACGGACGTGCTCTCGTTTCCCGCTTCGTCCCGCGCTCGATCGCGCAATCACGGCGCGCCTGCCGGCGATATTGCAATTTCTGCCGATATGGCCGTGCAGAACGCTCTCCGCCTCGGACATTCTCCTGCGGCGGAAGTCAAGATTCTGGCCCTCCACGGAATTCTTCACCTGGCAGGCTACGACCATGAGCGCGATAATGGTCAAATGGCTCGCACTGAGGCCAGCCTTCGTCGGCAACTTGGTTTGCCCACGGCCCTGATTGAACGAACAAAACCCGAACGAACACTGCTCGAACGAGGCAAGCTCGAAAGAGGCAAGCTCAGACCAGCAGAACGCAACGGCAAAAACTCCTCTGGCAGCAAGCCGCGTCGTGGACGCGCGCGGAGCACGACATGATCGCTGCTGTCGCCATCTCTTTGTTGTTGCTGCTGGGATTGCTGACGCTCGTCTCCTACGTAGACCGGGTCTTTCAGGAGCTGGGCAGATTTCTTTCCCGCGACTTTCAGGACAACATCGACATCTTCGAACACAAGGTTGAGCCTGCGCTGAAAATCAGCCGTTCCCGTGCCTCGCTTTCGATGGCGGTGCTTACTCAGTTGACCATGGCGACCATTGCATTGCTGGTCGGCTTCATCGTCTTCGGCGACCAGCGCTGGAGCCTCTACGAAATTCTGCAGGCGGCCATCAGCCTGATTTTGATCGTCATCCTCTGCAACCGATTCCTGCCGTTCGTCTTTTTTTCCCGCACCAAGGGCGAGTGGCTGGTGCATTGGGTCACGGTTTTGCGCGTTCTCATTTATCTGGTTTTGCCCGTTACCATTGTGATCGGCTTTCTCCAGTCGGTGACCTCGCTGACCCGGCAAAATACCCGCGAGGAGCCGGAAAGCCCGGCCGAGGCGGTCGACGCTCTTATCGAGGCTGGCCAGGAAGAAGGCATCATTCAGGAGGGCGACCGCGATCTGATCCAATCCGTCGTCGAATTCAGCGGCAAGACGGTGCGCGAGGCCATGAAGCCGCGTCCCGCCATATTCGCCGTTCCCGCCGAAACCACGGTCGAGGGCTTCATTGAAATGCTACGCGTGAAGCATTACTCGCGCGTGCCCGTGTATCAGGGCAGCATTCACAACATCAAGGGAATCGTCTACGCGCAGGATGTGCTGCAGGTTCCCGACACGGAAGCCCACGTGCGCACCCTCGATACGCTGATGCGGCGTGACGTTTACTTCGTCCCTGAGAGCAAGCTGGGTAGTGATTTGCTGCGCGAGATGCAAAAGCAGAACATCCGCATGGCCATCGTGGTGGACGAGTACGGCGGCGTCGCCGGGCTGGTCACGATCGAAGATCTGGTCGAAGAAATCGTCGGCGAGATTCGCGACGAACACGACAAGCCGGAAATCGTTCGCGAAGGCGAACGTGCGTTCATCGTTTCGGGCGATATGGATGTCGATCGCCTCGATGAGCTTTTCGGCACCAAGCCGGATGGAAAAGAGTCCGCCACGATTGCCGGCCTGGTTAGCGAACTCGCGGGGCGGATTCCGCGCAAGGGCGAAATTGTCGAGGAAGACGGTCTGCGCTTCGAGGTGCTCGAATCCACCGATCGTAAAGTCGAGCGGGTGCGAGTGACTGCCCCGCAACCGCAGCAGTTGAAGCTGATATAAGAAGGTTTCAAAGTGGCAAAGTTTCAAGGTCGCAAAGCGAATGCCGATCGCACGCTTGTCTTAACCTTGAACCTTGAACCTTGAACCTTGAAACTCTGAAACTTTTAAACTGGACCTGAACTAGGGACCAGGGACTCGTAACTCGTAACTCTCCATGTCCTTTCATTCCGGTTTCGTCTGCATTCTCGGCCGCCCCAATGCGGGCAAGTCGACGCTGCTCAACGCGCTCGTCGGCGAAAAACTTGCCATCATCTCTCCCAAGCCGCAGACCACGCGCAACCGCATCCAGGGCATCGTCCACGTACCAAAAGGCAAGGGCAGAAGCGCAGGACAAATCATCCTGATCGACACTCCCGGCGTGCACAAGCCCGACAGTTCGCTCGGCCGCAAAATGATGGTGGAAGTGCGCGAGGCTCTCGAAGGATGCGACCTCGTTCTCGTCATCATGGACGCCACGCACAAGCTCGACCCGCGCGACCAGTTCGCACTGCAGTTGGTAAGGCAATCGGGAGCGAAGGCATTTTTGATCCTCAACAAAATCGACCTCATTCGCGAAAAGTCGAAGCTGCTGCCGCTCATCGAGGAATATCGCAAGCTGTACGATTTTGCCGAAGTTATCCCGATCTCCGCGCTCAAGCGCAACGGCCTCGACGCTCTCCTCTCGTCCATTCTGGCTGCGCTGCCCTCCGGTCTGCCATATTTCCCCGAGGATCAGATTACCGATCAGCCGGCGCGCTTCATGGCGGCCGAGATCATCCGCGAGCAGGTCCTCGTCAACACCAGCGAAGAGATCCCCCACGCCACCACCGTGATCGTCGATAGCTTCGAAGAAGGAAAGAAACTGACCCGTATCGCCGCGACCATTTATTGCGAGCGCGAAGGGCAGAAAGGAATTCTGGTCGGCAAAGGTGGCCAGATGTTGAAGAAGATCGGTACCTCCGCCCGCTTGCAGATCGAGCGCATGCTGGGGACGAAAGTTTTCCTCGAACTCTACGTCAAGGTCCAGCCCGGATGGCGGGAATCGCGCGCCTTCGTCGACGAACTCGACTGGAGGCGCCAGCTCGAGCATCGCATGCAAGGTCAGCGAGTAGAAGACCGCCGCACAGAAGACGAGCGCGTGCAAGAAATTGCAATCCCGGAAGCCCAGTCTCCTGCACCCCGATCATAAGGTTGGGCAATCCTGGAAACCGCAGCATTGCAAGTTTTTGCCGTTCCGACTGACGAATCCGAAACGCGCAACCATTGCCGGATTCGCGGCTAGCGGCTAGAATCCTATGGGGCGGGAGCGGAACGGGGCGACATATTGGTGTTCAAGCATGGGAATTGAGGCTTCTTCCGAGGAACACTTCCCGGGGTACGACTTCGATCCAGAAAAGCTGAGTCTGCGCGTGCGTATTACGCTCGCAGCGCAACGCGAGTCTGTCGATCCTGTAGTGAGCCAGGTTATGGACTCCATCCGCGGGCTCAACTGCGTCAACGGCAAGGCCGATGCAATCGAGCTGGCTCTGCAGGAGGCGCTGGCCAACGCGGTGGTTCATGGCGCCAAGGAAGATCCCAGCAAAATTGTGGAATGTTTGGTTGCATGTGACGATGAACGCGGCGTTCTTATTATTGTGCGTGATCCCGGAGAAGGTTTCGATCCCGGCGCGATTCCCAGTTGCACGATGGGAGAAAATCTTTATTCCAATCACGGACGCGGAATTTTTCTGATCAACCAGCTGATGGATGAGGTCAAGTTCCACAAGAACGGCACCGAGATTCACATGGTGAAGCGGTAGGTTCAAAGCGGCAAGTTTAAAGCAGCAGGTTCAAAGCAGCAGGTTCAAAGCAGTAGGTTCAACAGGTTGCAAGCGGTAGATCTGGTTGTGAGCAGCAAGGTTCTGTAGACCCAGGTTCCCAGGAGGCAGTTATGCGGAGACAAAAAGGATTTTCCCTGATCGAGTTGCTAATCGTGGTGGCCATTATTCTGATCATTGCGGCAATCGCCATTCCCAACCTTTTGCACGCCCGCATGGCTGCGAATGAATCGTCGGCTGTCAATTCTGTCCGCACCATCAGCACTGCCGAGATCACTTACAGTTCGACTTATCCTACGGTTGGTTACGCGCCCGCGCTCTCCAACCTTGGCGGCATCACTCCCTGCACGCCGAGCTCAACCACGTCCTGCCTGATCCCCAGTGACCTCGCAGCCGGCTACAAAGCGGGCTATAACTTCGCCGCCGTCGGCGCTGGCGGTCCTCCCGCGGTGCAGTATTACGCCACAGCCGTCCCCCAGGTTGTTAACCAGACCGGCATTCGCAGCTTCTGTTCCTTCGAAGACGCCATCATTCGGGTTCAGCCAACTGGCGCAGCCATCCCCAGCGAAGCCGCCTGCGAAGCGTTGCTGCCGCTGAATTAGAAGATTTCATCAATTGCAAATGGTGAGAGACGTAGCTTCGGCTACGTTTTTTTTGGCGGTAAGCTCTCGCTTCTCTGCGAGCGCGTCATCCCGAAGGACCGCGTTCTTACCAGCGGGCCGAGGGATCTCCCTAAGAACGACTGCAGGGGAGATCGCTCCACCTGTAGCGGCCGTTCCTACTCTTTGGCCGCGATTCCCAGCGTCTTCATTTTGCGGTAGAGATGGCTGCGCTCCAGCCCCAGAACTTCCGCCGTGCGGCTGACGTTGCCATGATTCTGATCGAGCGTCTTCAGAATGTAGTCGCGCTCGTAGGCATCGCGCGCCTGATGCAGCGTGGAAAATTCATTCCCGGGTGCGCGCCGGCTTCCGTCCCGATAAACCAGCGGCGGCAGATGCTTGGTGTCGAACCGCGTCGTCGTCGGGTTCATGATCACAATGCGCTCAATCAC
Organism: Candidatus Sulfotelmatobacter sp.; assembly: GCA_030040965.1. GTDB lineage: Bacteria > Acidobacteriota > Terriglobia > Terriglobales > Acidobacteriaceae > Sulfotelmatobacter. The sequence continues at coordinate 6,258 of JASHOT010000187.1, forward strand.
GTTGCGCAGTTCCCGGACGTTCCCTGGCCACGAATAGCGCATGAGCACCTCAATGGCATCATCGCTGATTTCTCGCGGACGCCGCCCATAGGTGGTTGCCAGCTCCTTCAGAAAATGGCGCGTAAACAGAGGGATATCTTCTTTCCTCTCGCGCAGCGGCGGGACGAAAAATGGAATCACATTCAGCCGGTAGAAAAGATCTTCCCGGAAATTACCGCGCGATATTTCTTCATCCAGATCTTTGTTCGTCGAGGCGATTACCCGCACGTCGACGGTGATCGTCTCGTCGCTGCCAACGGGCGTGAAGCGCTGCTCTTCGAGCGTGCGCAGCACCTTGGCCTGGGTCTTCAGACTCATGTCGCCAACTTCATCCAGGAACAGCGTCCCTCCGTTCGCCCGTTGAAACTTTCCTTCTTTATTCGCGGCGGCTCCGGCAAACGATCCCTTGTAATGCCCGAACAGTTCGCTCTCGATCAGATCCTCCGGGATGGCGGCGCAGTTCACCTCGACAAACGTCTCGTCCTTGCGCAGGCTCTGCGCGTGAATCGCGTGCGCCACCAGCTCTTTTCCCGATCCCGACTCGCCATAGATCAGCACTCGCCCGTTCGTTGGCGCCATCAGGCCGATCTGCTGGCGCAGCGCTTTCATCGGGATGCTTTCGCCGACGATCATCACCTTCGGCTGCAGCTGCTTTTTGAGATCGGTATTCTCGCGCCGCAGTTTCTTCGATTCGATTGCGTTCTTGACGACAATCAGTGTCTTCTCGATCGAAAGCGGCTTCTCCAGAAAATCGTAGGCGCCCAGCTTTGTCGCCCGCACCGCGGTTTCGATCGTTCCATGCCCGGAGATCATGATCGCTTCCGGCGGAAAATCCAGTTCGCGGATCTTCTGCAATGTTTCCAGTCCGTCGACGCCGGGCAGCCAGATATCCAGCAGAACCACATCGAACGCGGATTTGCGCAGCAACTCGAGGCACGCCTCGCCGCTATCCACCGTCGATGCGGCATATCCTTCATCCGCAAGAATGCCGGCGAGCGAGTCGCGAATGCCGGCTTCATCGTCAACGATCAGAATATTCGGCATGTTATTCGGGCACATGGATTCAGGCAGGCTGGGCGGCTACCGTCGCTGGCGCCGACTCCGGTGCCAATGGTAACTCCACGATGAAGCGCGTTCCGACCGGATGATTTTCTTCCACGCGGATCGAGCCGCGATGATCTTCCACGATGCGGCTCACAATCGCCAAGCCGAGGCCGGTGCCGCGCTTCTTGGTTGAAAAATAGGGCAAAAACAATTTCTCTTTCAGCTCGCGCGTCACGCCGTGGCCGGTGTCGGCCACAGTAATTTCGACCGCGTCGCGGCTGGCTACCAGCGCCGTCGAGATTTCGATCTCGCGCACCACGGAGTTTTGTGACGCTTCCGCCGCGTTGTCCACCAGATTTGCGACCGCGCGCTTGATCGCTTCGCTGTCGGCCATCACCCTGGGCAAATCTGCGCTGAGCGATTTGTGCACACCAATTCCGTCCAGCCGCCCGTTGAACATGGTGAGTGCGCTTTCGATGATGTCGTTAATATCGGCCGGCTGCGGCTTGGCAACGGGGAAGCGCGCCAGCGTGGAAAATTCATCCACCAGTTGCCGCACCGTCGCCACGGCGGCCGCGATCGTATCTGCACAGGAACGCACCACCGTCATGGAAGCTGCGTCCGCAGCAGGCACCCGCTCGAGGTGTCGCTGGATTCGCTCCGCCGAAAGCGCAATCGGCGTTAGCGGATTCTTGATCTCATGGGCGACCCGCCGCGCCACCTCGCGCCAGGCCGCTTGTTTCTGCGCCTTCAGCAAATCCGACAAATCTTCGAGCACAACCACATATCCCGAGCGCTCGCCCTGGTGCCGCAGGGTCGCTACCGTAACGGCAAAATTCAGCGATCCACTTCGCAACGGCACTTCCATCTGGCTCGTCGTCATCCCCATGCGGTCGGCACGGCGCAACAGCGGATCGAACTCCTCCACCAGTTCCTGGGGAAAAACATCACCAAGTTGTGCCCCGCGCAAAATCAGCCGGGCATCGTCATGAACATTGTCGGGATGGAACATCCGCAGCACGGCATGATTGATATGGGTCACGCGCCGCTCGGCATCGAGCGAAAGAACACCCGTCGGAATGCTTTCGAGAATTGTTTCCATCTGCCGCCGGCGCTGATCCAGTTCGGCGTTGGCCGCGCTCAATTCCTGGCTCGACGCTTCAATCTGCCGCCGGCTGCGTTCCAGATCCTCGGCCATTTGATTGAACGAACGCACTAGGTCGCCAATCTCATCGGCCGAATTCACGTCAACGCGGTAATCGAGTCGGCCGCGTGACATCTCCTGCATAGCTTCGGCAAGTGCAGAGAGCGGCCGCGTCACAATTTTCGCCAGGAAAAGCGCCAGCCACGTGGTCACAAACAGCACGGTCATCGTGAGCAGCAGCAGCAGCCCCATGTACGTCCGGCGCACCACTCGCCGCTCGCGCGCCAGGTTGTAATAGCGCTGCTGGCTGGCCGCCACTTGCCGCACCGTCTCGGAAAATTCATGCGGCAGCGGGATCGCCACCAGAATCACGCCCCCTCCTTCGACCGCTGCGCTGCCCAGGGTGTAATCGGTTTGCTGCCAGGTGAATTGCGCGGGACGTCCTGCCGACGCCGCCGCCATCGGCAGCCGCGATTTCAAAATCGACCATGCTGCCGGCGCATTGAAGCTGGCTTCCGCGTTGCCATCGCGAACCGCCAGGGCAAATCCGCCCTGCAGCGTGAGTTCGTGATGCTGAAATTCGTTGACTACGCCCGCGAAACTGTGACCGGAAAACGCCCGCTCCATCTCCGGCGAAGCCGCAATCGCTGCCGCTTCCGCGCGCGCGTTCTGCATCGCGTAATTGCTCAACGCCGATTCCATGTCATGAATGTTGGCGCGAACCTCCTCTACCGGCGTGGAAAACCATTTGTCGATCGACCGGTTCATCAATCCATAAGCGAACCAGTACATGACCATGACCGGAACTGACGACAGCAGCAGCGCGCCCACCACCATCCGGGTGCGGAACTTCGATCCCAACATGCCCACCCGCCGCTCGGCAAAAAGCTTCAACAGGTTGCGCATGAGCACGAAACTCAGGGCCACAAAGAGCAGGAATATCAGCGCAGAAAGTGCCGAGAAGACCGCAATGTCGCCGTTATTTCCGGGATGCAGAAAACTCAGGTCAAACGCGGTTTCCGAGACAAGAATGGCAAGCAGCAGGAAAACAGAAATCGAAAGCAGAATAATGACCTGCTTGCGATAGCTCTTGGGACGAGTTGGAAGTTGCTGCGCCACTTGAAGTCATTATAGATGCGCAGGTCCAGAAGCGAGACGCAGCGGTGGCGGTTCAGTTTGAATCGCCATGGTATTTTTCGGTCTTCGACAGCGTCATCCCGACCGGAGCCGCTTTTTAGGCGGAGTGAGCGATCTCCCTATCCACAAAGCGGTTGCACGGGAGATCCCTCTGGCCCGCTGGCAAAAACGCGGGCCATCGGGATGACGCACCACGGGTGGGAGAGATTTCAAACTTCACCCCAAAGACGCAGCGCCTGAGCGTGAAGTTGCCCCAAGACTGGCGTGTTCGCTGTGTCGAATTCTATTTCCGCCCGCGCTCCAGCTCAGCCAACATGGCATCGTAGGCTGGCTTCGGCCGATAGGAAGGGTCGAAGAGCAAGCCCGCGCCGCGTGTGCCACGAGAGTGGGAGCCGATCCATGAATATTTGTCTGTAAATCCCCAGGTCTGAATCGCGGTTCAGCCGGAGTTTTCGAGGCACGCACTACCCGCCGATAAACGTCAGCCTGCCGCAAGAGGTCATCGCGGGTAGCCTGTCCATCCCGATCTATGGGCAGCGAAACATCCAGTTCGGTGATGTGCACCTGCACCCCGAGCGCCGTCAGCCGCTTGATGTTGGCCGCAATCGCGTTCGTATCAATGCCGAAATCCGAAATATGCATCTGAAATCCCACGCCGTCGATCGGAACATGGCGCTGCTTGAAATCTTTCACCATGGCATAAATCGCGTCGGATTTCTTCTCCAGCCCTTCGCCGCCGCTGTCGTTATAAAACAGCAGCGCCTGCGGATCGGCTTCATGCGCCCTTCGAAACGCCTGTTCGATGTAAGCAGTTGCTTGCCCCGCGAGTCCAATTCCCGGTTTGTTGTACCAGATCGAATCCCGCAGATTGCCATTTTCGTCGAGCGCTTCGTTAACTACGTCCCAGGCAAAAACCTGACTCGCATAGTGCTTCATCACCGTGGCAATATGTTCTTTCAACAGCTGTGAGAGTTGTTCGGCCGTGAAATGGCCATCCGCCGGCCACGCTGGATTATTGTGGTCCCAGACGAGACAATGCCCGCTCACCTTCATCCCGTGGGCCTTCGCGAAGTTGACCACGTCATCTGCTTCTCGAAAATCGAAAGAGTCGCGACTCCGCCGCACCGTCCACCACTTCATCGCGTCTTCCGCCTCGACCATGTTGAACTCGCGGCCGAGCGTCTCGGAATGAGCAGCCTCGGAAAAGACCGACGGCCGCACCGCCGTTCCCACAAGGATGCGAGTGTGATCGGCCGCCTGCCGCAATGTTTCAGGTGTGCCGACGCCCATGACCAGCACGGCCATAGCAGAACATCGCGCTAGAGCTTTCAACACGAAGATCGCCTCGAAAGACTCTACTTAACGCTTCGGCAGGAATGGCTGTAAAGGGCATCCGTCACACTTCGGCTGCGATTTTCCACAGTAATGTTTGCCGACCCCGACAATCAGCCCATGCATCTCGTTATAGATCTGCACCAGCGCCGTCCGTTGGGCCGTGCTCATCGCCGAGGGCGGATGCGCGCTTGAACATCGATCCCGTTCTGGCCGCGTCCGCGAATTTGTCACCCTCTGTTCGTCCGCCAGCGGTGCCAATGCGCTCTCGAACAAACATCGAATCTCTTCATAATCGGTCTTCGCGGAAATAATCCCATGACGATCGAGCACGCGTCGGGTGTACGCATCCACCACGAACACGGGCTGATTGCCCGCATAAAGCAGAATCGAGTCGGCCGTCTCCGGCCCCACCCCGTTCAAGGCCAGCAATTCCTCCCGCAACTCATTCGTCGGCTGCGAGAACATGCGCTCCAGCGATCCGGCATATTTCTTATCCAGATGCGCGACGAACGTTTTCAGCCGCTTCGCCTTCTGCCGAAAATATCCCGAAGGACGAATCAGTTTTTCCAGCCGCGCCAGCGTCAGGGAGCGAATTCCTTCCACGCTCAACGCCTTGGCCGCCCGCAGATTCTCAATGGCCCGCTCGACATTCGTCCAGGCAGTGTTCTGCGTCAGATATGCGCCCACGATCACCTCAAATTGCGTCTCACCCGGCCACCAGTGCTGCTCGCCCCAGGCGCTATAAAGCGTCTGATAATACCGGCGAATCTCCGTTTTCTTCTGTTCTTCTGGCAACTTAGGAACTCCTCATCATGAGTCTACTCGAGGCTTGCTCCCCGGTCTTGGCGGTCGCGCTCACGTGGTAATTCTGCTTACCGAAGTGCATGTACCCGAGCCGACAACTTCTTCGTCGAACAACGAAAAATAATCATTTGGCGCGGATTTCAAGGGCTAGCGTGTGTTTTGCTCCCTCCGCCCATTCAAGGCCAAGTACCAAAGTAAGTGGTGCGGTAATCCGCTTGCGGTGACAATTTATGTCAACGCGATGGCGCTGCATTCTCTCCCAACGGACGTGCAGCAATCGATGTGCAGCAACCGATTTGCCGCACAGAGTCGCAGCCATGATGTGCCGCCGTTCGCGCCGTGCCTTGCATAAAGTGTGAGGCAGAGTTCCATCTACGTGGTTAGGAGATCTGCGTATGTCTCAACGGCTGGGTGACCTTCTCGTCAAAGAGAAGATCATTACCCCAGAGCAGTTGGAACAAGCGAATAAAGTCCAGAAGGAGCAGAGCTGCCGGCTTGGCTCCGCCCTGGTGAAGCTCGGCTTCCTCACGGACGAGGACGTCACCAATTTTCTCTCCCGCCAGTACGGCGTTCCTGCCATCAATCTTTCTTATTTTGAAATCGATCCCGCGGTCGTCAAGCTGATTCCGTACGAGACCGCCAAGCGATATCAGATTCTTCCCCTCAGCCGCGTAGGCGCGTCGTTGACCATCGCCATGGTCGACCCGACCAACGTCTTCGCCATGGACGATATCAAGTTCATGACCGGCTTCAACATCGAACCGGTCGTGGCCTCGGAAAGCTCGATCCTGGCCGGAATCGACAAGGCCTATAACGCGGGCAAAGAGGAAGATCTCGAATCGGTCATGCAGTCGATGTCGGAGTTGAACGAAGAAGACGTCGAACTGCAGGGCGAGCAGCAGGAAATGGGCTTGAAGGAACTAGAGCAGGCAGCCGACGAAGCTCCCGTCGTCAAGCTGGTGAACGTGATTCTGGGCGATGCCGTCAAGCGCGGCGCCAGCGACATTCACATCGAGCCTTACGAAAAAGAGTTCCGCGTCCGCTTCCGCATTGACGGTGTTCTGCAGTCCATCATGTCGCCGCCCATGAAGCTGCGCGACGCCATCACGTCGCGTCTGAAAATCATGTCGAAACTCGACATCAGCGAAAAGCGACTGCCGCAGGACGGCCGCATCATGCTGAAGATGAACATCGGCGGGCGCAAGAAGCAGCTCGACTTCCGCGTCAGCACTCTTCCCGTGCTCTGGGGCGAGAAGATCGTGCTCCGCTTGCTCGACAAGGAAAACCTGCGCCTCGACATGACCAAGCTCGGTTTCGAAGCCGAGTCGCTGGTCAAATTCGAGAAGGCAATTCTCAAGCCCTACGGCATGGTGCTGGTCACCGGGCCCACGGGATCAGGCAAGACCAACACGCTCTATTCCTCGATCTCGCGCCTCAACCAGCCCGATACCAACATCATGACCGCCGAAGATCCGGTCGAATTCCAGTTGGGCGGCGTTAACCAGGTGCAGATGAAGGAGCAGATCGGCCTCAACTTTGCCGCCGCGCTGCGATCCTTCCTGCGGCAAGACCCCAACATCATTCTGGTCGGCGAAATTCGAGACTTCGAAACCGCGGAAATCGCCATCAAGGCCGCGCTCACCGGTCACCTCGTGCTTTCCACGCTGCACACCAACGGCGCGCCGGAGACCATCACGCGACTCATGAACATGGGCATCGAGCCCTTCCTGGTCGCAACCTCGGTTCACCTGATCTGCGCACAGCGACTGGTTCGCCGCATCTGCAAGGACTGCACCGAGGTGGTGGAAGTTCCTCATCAGACTTTGATCGAAAACGGCTTCACGCCCGAAGAAGCCAAGACCGTAAAGATTCAGAAAGGCAAGGGCTGCGGCGTCTGCAACAACAGCGGCTACAAGGGCCGCGCCGGTTTGTATGAAGTCATGGAAGTCGACGACGAAATTCGCGAACTGGTTCTGGTGGGCGCTTCCGCCGTCGAGTTGAAAAAGAAAGCCATCGAGCGCGGCATGATCACCCTGCGCCGCAGCGGATTGATTAAAGTCGCTGCTGGCATCACCACGCTCGAAGAAGTCGCACGCGAAACGATTCACTAGGACCGTCGTTGGTCGTCGGTACTCGGTCGTCGGGAAACCGGGACCAGCGCAGATGACGGATGACCGAAGACTGACGACTGACGACGTTGCGTAGACATTAGAAACTTAACGGAAGGATTCCACACCATGGGTTTGTCGTTAAGCGATCTGCTCAAAAGAATGCTGGAGATGAACGGCAGCGACCTGCACATCACCACCAACTCGCCGCCACAAATTCGTGTGCACGGCCACCTGGTCCCGCTCGATCTTCCGCAGATGACGCCGGCCGAAACCAAGCAGCTGGCCTACAGCGTCATGACCGATTCGCAGAAGCATCGTTTTGAAGAAAGCCTTGAGCTTGACTTCTCGTTCGGACTGAAAGGTCTGGCCCGCTTCCGCGCCAACGTTTTCAACCAGCGCGGCGCCACGGCCGCGGTTTTCCGTCTCATTCCGTTCGAGATCAAGTCGTTCAATCAGCTCGGCCTCGCTCCTGTGGTGAGCAAACTCTGCGACAAGCCGCGCGGACTTGTCCTCGTCACCGGCCCGACCGGCTCCGGCAAGTCGACCACGCTCGCTTCCATGATCGACAAGATCAACAGCGAGCGCCACGATCACATTCTGACCATCGAAGACCCGATCGAATTCGTGCACATGAACAAGAATTGCGTGGTCAATCAGCGCGAACTCCACGCCGACACCAAGAGTTTTTCCGACGCGCTGCGCGCCGCCCTTCGTGAAGACCCCGACGTCGTTCTGATCGGCGAAATGCGCGACCTGGAAACCATCGAGTCGGCGCTGCGTATCGCCGAAACCGGTCACTTGACCTTCGGCACGCTGCACACCAACTCGGCGACTTCGACCATCAACCGTATCATCGACGTTTTCCCGGCGCACCAGCAGCCGCAGATTCGCGCCCAGCTTTCGCTGGTGCTCGAAGGCATCATGTGCCAATCGCTTCTGCCCCGCATCGACGGCAAGGGCCGCGCCATGATCATGGAGATCCTGGTGCCCAACGCCGCCGTGCGCAACCTGGTCCGCGAAGACAAGATTCACCAGATTTATTCGGCCATGCAGTCCGGCCAGGAAAAGTTCGGCATGCAGACGTTCAACCAGGCGCTGGCCACGGCTTATTTCCAGAAACAGATTTCTCTGGAAACCGCGCTGCTGCGCTCAAGCAACGTCGACGAATTGCAGGAAATGATCAATCGCGGAGCCAGCCTGCTGAACCGGCCCACTACGGCCGGAACTACGCTGGCCCGCGGCGCTGCTCCTTCCAAGCACTAGGAGCGGCGAAACAGGAAGATCAGCGAAAGAACGACAAGTTCGAATCGATCTCAGCTTTATGCAACAGGCACGCAAGTGAGGAGAGACTAAATCATGCCAGTCTTTACATTTTCCGGCAAAGATGCCTCGGGACAGAAAGTTTCCGGGGAGCGGATGGCCGCCAATAAACAGTCGCTGCAGCAGGCCTTGCGCCGCGAGCGCATCGTTCCGGGCTCGATCCGCGAGAAGGGCAAGGAATTTTCCCTGCCCACTTTCGGCTCCGGTAAGGTCAAGGTTAAAGACATCGCCGTGTTCTTCCGCCAGTTCTCGGTCATGATCGACGCCGGTCTGCCCCTGGTGCAGTGTCTGGAAATTCTGGCGGCCAACCAGGAAAACCAGGTCTTCCAGAAGACCCTGACCGGCGTGCGGACCACGGTGGAAGGCGGCGCCACGCTGGCCAACGCCATGCGCCAGTATCCCAACGTCTTTGACGATCTCACCACCAACATGATCGAGGCCGGCGAAACCGGCGGTATTCTCGACATCATTCTGCAGCGCCTGGCCACCTACGTGGAAAAGGCCGTGCGCCTGAAGAGCGCGGTGAAATCCGCCCTGATTTACCCGATCGCTGTCGTTGGCATGGCTGTCATCATCGTCGGCGCGCTGCTCAAGTTCGTCGTGCCCATTTTCAAGAACCTTTTTGCCGGCCTGGGCGTCAACCTGCCGCTGCCCACGCGAATCACCATGGGACTCAGCGACTTTGTGGTCGCCTTCTGGTGGATCTTCGGCCTCCTCGGCATCGGCCTTTTCTTCGGCTTCAAGCAGGTGCGCAAAAATCCGACCGGCAAGTACTACTTCGACAAAGCCTTGCTGTTTATCCCCATAATCGGAACCCTGCTGCGCAAGATCGCCGTCGGCCGTTTCACCCGGACCTTGGGTACCCTGATCACCTCTGGCGTGCCCATTCTCGAGGGTCTGACGATTACGGCCCGCACCTCGGGCAATGCCGTTCTTGAAGAGGCGCTGATGAAGGTGCGCAAAGCGATCGAGGAAGGCCGCACCATTGTCGATCCTCTGCGCGAATGCGGCGTGTTTCCCAACATGGTGACGCAGATGATCGGCGTCGGCGAAGCCACCGGCGCCATGGATTCCATGTTGCAGAAGATCGCTGACTTCTATGAGGAAGAAGTCGACGCCGCCACCAAAGACATGCTGGCGATGCTCGAACCCCTCATCATCGGCATCCTCGGCATCACCATCGGCGGCATCGTCATTTCGCTCTACATGCCGCTGTTCGCCATGATCGCCAAACTGGCGGGATAACGGCAAAGTTTCAAGGTGGAAAGGTTTCAGGGTTTCAAGGTTGGCAGCGGCACGCCCAAACTTTGAAACCTTGAAACTCTGAAACCCTGAAACCTGAGTTGACCATGCAGACGACATTCGATGAGCGCAATTGGCTGGCCTGGCTGGTCAAAGTCCGGATCCTGATCCTGACTCTGCTGTTCGCTATCGAATACGCCGTCGCCCAGTTCAGTCCGGCACCGCTGCCCATCCGGCTCTTCGGCGCCACCATCCTGTTCTGGTACAGCCTTTCCCTGTTCTACGTTCTGCTGCTCTCGTTTTGGCGCGAGCATCGCCTGCAGGCCGCTTTGCAGGTCCTGACCGATCTCGTCCTGGTCTCTCTGGTTGTCCACGAAACCGGCGGCTGGGATAGTTCCCTCAATTTCCTCTATCCGCTGGTCATCATCGTAGCCAGCGTGCTTCTGCCTCGCGTTTGGGCCGGCCTGATCGCCGCGCTGGCTTTCATTCTTTACGGAACCGTCCTCGAACTGAACTATTACGGCGTCGTTCCTTCCTATTGCAGCACGCATCCCGGCGTCAAAACCCTGCAGGCCATCATCTTCGTCAATCTTTTTGCTTTTCTCGCCGTCGCCTACCTCGCCGGGCTTCTGACCTCGAAGCTGCGCCAGGTCGGCGTACAGCTCAAGGACACCAGCGGCGCTCTCGAAAGTCTTCAAGCCCTGCATGAAAACATCATTCACTCCATCTCCAGTGGCCTGATCACCACCGGCCTCGACGGACATATCACCCTCGTCAACGCCGCCGCCGCGCGCATGCTCGATCGCAGCGCCGCCCAGCTCGCCGGCTTGCCGGTGCAGCAATTATTCATGGACCCGCTTCCCAGCGTCGATTCTCCACCCACCCACGCCGAAGTCCCTCACGCCCAGGTCCACCATGCCGAAGTCCGTTGCGACACGCCTACCAAATTCCGCAAGACGCTGCGGGTTCGGGTCTCGTCGCTTACCGTTCCCGAGCGCGAGCCGCTGGGCTTCGTTTACGCCTTCGACGATCTCACCGAAATCCGGCGTCTGGAGCGCGAAGTCCGCATCCAGGACCGTCTGGCCGCTGTCGGCCGCCTCGCCGCCGCCATCGCCCATGAGATCCGCAATCCGCTCACATCCATCGCCGGCTCGGTCAGCATGCTCTCGAACGTCCCCGAGATGAACGAGGATCATCGCCGCCTGCTCGACATCGTCACGCGGGAGTCGCAGCGGCTCAACGCCATCATCACTGACTTCCTCGCCTACTCGCGCACCAAGCAGTATCACTTCGACAAGGTCGATCTGATCCCGCTCGTCGACGACACCCTCACGCTCATGGAGCACCGCATGGCCGCGGAGAAGACCGGCATCACGATCGAGCGTCGATTCATCGTGCGCCACGCGCCTGTCTTTGCCGACGGCGACCGCATCAAGCAGGTTTTCTGGAATCTCTGCGAAAACGCCGTCCGCGCCATGAAAGACGGCGGCACGCTCACGGTTGCAGTCGAGTTTCTCAAGGAAGACTGTCAGGTCGCCATCACCGATACCGGCATGGGCATGACCCCGCAGCAGATCGAAAAAATTTTCGAGCCCTTCCAATCGAATTTCGAGGGCGGCACCGGCCTTGGCCTCGCCCTCGTCTACCAGATCGTGCAGGCGCACGAAGGAAAAATCTGGGCGCGCTCCAAGCCGGGGCAGGGAAGCACGTTCATTCTCCGGCTGCGCCGCATCGAAGACGAGCGAATGCAATTGGAAGAAGAGCGCGCCGGCTCAAACCGCACCGCCGCTGCCGCTGCCAAACCGTTACCATCACTGGCCGCTGCCGCAGGAGGGAGGTCGCGTGGCTAACATTCTCGTCTGCGACGACGAGCGCTCCATCTGCGAAATGCTCGATATCGCCCTGCGCCGCGATGGCCATCGCATCGAAACCGTGCAATCCGGGCAGGCGGCGAAAAACAAGATCGACGGCGCCCTCTACGACGTCATCATCACCGATATCAAAATGCCCACCGTCGACGGCATCGAAGTCCTGCGCCACGCGCACCAGGTTTCGCCCGACTCCGCGGTCATCCTCATCACCGCGGTTGACGACTACGAGGCCGCCGTCGAGGCTGTCAAGGCCGGAGGCGCGACCGACTATATCCGCAAAAGCCCCGGACTGGTCGATGAGATCAAGCTCGCCCTCAACCGCGCCCTCGAAAAACTTGTCCTCAGCCGCCAGAACTTTGCCCTGCGCCGCGACGCCGCCACCCGCAACTCGCTCGACAACATCATCGGCTCCAGCGCCGCCATGGAAAAACTCAAGCAGACCGTGCGCACCGTGGCCTCGACCGCCAGCACCGTTCTGATTCAGGGAGAAAGCGGCACGGGAAAGGAACTCGTCGCCCGCGCCGTCCACGTCTGCTCGCCGCGCGCCACCGAAAGCTTTGTCTCGGTCAACTGCGGAGCCTTCCCGGAAACTCTTCTCGAAAGCGAACTCTTCGGCTATCTCAAAGGCGCCTTCACCGGAGCCAACCAGAACAAGCGCGGCCTCTTCGAAGTGGCCGATGGCGGCACCATCTTTCTCGACGAAATCAGCGAGATGACCCTCGCCATGCAGGTCAAGCTGCTGCGTGTTTTGCAGGAGCGCACCGTGCGCCCGGTCGGATCGACCAGCGAAATTTCCATCGATGTGCGCGTCATCGCCGCCACCAACCGCGAGCTCGACAAGGCCGTCGCCCAGAATCTTTTCCGCGAAGACCTCTACTACCGCCTCAGCGTGATTCCCATTCGCGTTCCGCCGCTGCGCGAGCGCCCCGAGGACATTCCGCTGCTGGTCAACCATTTCCTGAAGAAATACGCCACAGCCGCCGGACGCAGCATTCTCCGCGTGCACGCGCCCTCACTCTCTTCCCTGTGCGATTACGAGTGGCCGGGCAACGTCCGCCAGCTCGAAAACACGGTCGAGCGCGCCGTCGCCCTCGAAATGACCGAGGAGCTCCACGTGGAGCTGCCCGCCGAGCGCCCCAAAGCCCGCGCCGCCGCCGCTTCCGCCGATGGCAGCACCCTGCCCGAAATCGGCGGCAATCTCACCCTGCCCGACGGCATGGGCATGGAAAACTACGTCGCCTCCATCGAACGCACTCTGCTGCAAAGCGCCCTGAATCAATCGAACGGCGTGCAGACCAAAGCCGCCGACGTCCTCGGCATCTCCTACCGCTCGTTCCGCCATTTGATGAAGAAGTACGGGCTATAGCTGTCAGCTATCAGCCATCAGCTTCAGCATTCGGGGGATATTGAATCGTGTAGGCCGATGAGTGCACCGAAATGATTCATCATTGTCCGGATCCGGCGCAGTCTCCCCACCTTTCGTCTGTATAGAACAAAACCGAGCACCAGCGGCTCTCCAGACGCCGCACCAGTACAACTTCGCAGGGTATCCCGCTATACTTTCCTGGAGAACGGGTCGTCGCTGCTGTCGAAAGCGAATCTGTAGGATCGAAAACGAGGTAGACCGTGTTGTTAGCGACTCCAGCGAAACCCGTAGCTTCCCATTCAATGTGCTTCAACCCTCCGCCCTCAAGCGTCGGCTGCGCCAGAACCTCTGCCTTGTAGTGACGCGACCACAGCAGCCATCTGATGGAAGCCCGGACGACATCTTTTTTGGTGTGCAGCACACCTGAGACTGCAACAACGGCAGCAAGGATGAACAGCGCTAAAAGAAATTCACGCGGTCTCCTTTGAATGGCCGACTCCACCGTCAAAACGAAACAGACCAAGTAAACGATTGGGGCAATGATCAAAATACCTAGAAGATCGCCGTACGGACTCCAAAGCACCAGCGACAGCAGTACGACGCAGCTGCCCACGATGACACACAAGGGCAGTATCCAATCCACGCGTCTCTCGTTTGCTCTCCAGCACACAGACTACTTTATAACACAAAGTAAAACGCATGATTATATGAATCAGGCATCAGGATTGAACCTTGCGGGCTCAGCGGTGGATGGAAACCGCTACCCCTTCTTCAACTGCTGCTTCCAGCCCAGCACGCGCGCCTTCGCGCCCTCGGCTTCGGCCTCGGGAATCATCCCCTTCTTCATGTACAGCACCGACAGGCTGGTATGCGCCAGCACGTCATCGGGATCGATTTCCGCAATCCGCTTCGCTACTTCGATCGCCTCATCGTAACGCTGCAAATCCTGCAGCGCCCGCACCAACCCATGCATGGGCTCGGTAAATATCGGATCGGCCGCCAGCGACTCGCGATGCGCCGCCACAGCTTCCTCCAGCCGCCCCTCCGCCATCAGATCGAGCGCGGCGTAATAACGGTCTTCCGCTTTCGCTCTCGCGCTACTTTGTGAGGAATTGTCGTCAGCCATGCGCGGAAATCCCCGGCGGAGCTTGGATTCTAGCACGGCCCATCCTGCGGAACATGTAGGGACTGCCGCCGCCGGCTGTCCGATCGAGCGCAGCTCGACGGCGCCGACTGGGATAGTTGCGGCGTCATCCCG
>JASHOT010000188.1 GCA_030040965.1 Candidatus Sulfotelmatobacter sp.
CGAAACTCATCATTCTCTGTACGTACAATAAAGTCCACACCCCGGCTCACCTCCCGAATCTTCGCATTCAGAAAAATCCTGACGCCTGCGACGCGGCACTCCTCCTCGAGCATCGCCAGAATTTCGCGCGCTGATCCGTCGCAGAACAACTGCCCCAGCGTCTTTTCGTGATAACGAATCCCGTGCCTCTCCACCAGCGCAATAAAATCCGCCGACGTGTAGCGCGCCCGAGCCGACTTTGGAAAATGGGGATTGGCCGACAGAAAATTCTCCGGTCCACAATGAAGATTAGTGAAATTGCAGCGTCCGCCGCCCGAAATCAGAATCTTTTTTCCCAGCCGCTCCGCGCGCTCCAGCACGGCCGCGCGTCGGCCGCGCTTCCCGGCTTCGATCGCGCACATCAACCCCGCCGCCCCGCCGCCGAGAATGAGGACATCAAAGGAATGAGCCACAGAAATTCATCGAAAGCCGCGATTCTACGCCAATGCGGGAGGGAACGTGCCATCGATATTGAGCGGCACCACTCGATCTCTTACTTGACCGAGAACGCCACGTACACGCCGCCAGACTTCGACTTCAGATCTTTTCCACCTCCGGCCGCAATCACGACGAACTGACGTCCCTTCACTTCATACGTCGCCGGAGTGGCATTCCCCGCAAACGGCAGAGTGGTCTCCCACAGCAGTTGGCCGGTGTCTTTATCGAAAGCGCGAAATTTCCTGTCGAAGTTCGTCGCTCCAATGAAGACTAATCCCCCCTCCGTTACCAGCGGGCCGCCATAGTTTTCCGTGCCGGTGTTTTTCAATCCCTGCGCAGCCAGTTCCGGATATTCGCCCAGAGGAATCTTCCACACATATGCGCCCGTGTTCATATCGATCGCGCTCAATGTTCCCCATGGCGGCGCAACTGCGGGGTATCCGTCGGGATCGTAAAAGCGGTGATATCCGGTGAAGTGATATTTCGCCGCGGGATTGAGCGAACCTAGATTCGAGGCGTTATTCGACACCTCTTTGCCTTCGATTTTCTCCGGCGCATTCTCCTTGCCGCCGCTCATGACGAATCCGAGCAGTCCCCAGATCTGTTCGTCGTCGAGATTGGAGAATCCCGGCATGCGGCCCTTGCCGTTCTGCACCAGAGCGAAAGCGTCGCGTGAAGCCACGCGCTGCCCGAGGCCTATGAGTGAAGGAATTTCCGGTGAGCCTGCCATGGTTTCGCCGTGGCAGACGGCGCACTGGCTCTGATAGAGGGCCATGGGAGTACCCTCCGCCGTATTTTCAGCCAAGCCGCCGGTCCAGGGCAGGTCACTCGCATTCACATAGAGAATTCCGGTGGTAGGATCGACGGCCGCACCGCCCCACTCCGCCCCGCCATCGAATCCCGGAAAAATGACGGTGTTCTTGCCCACGCTGAAGGGAACGAATTGCCCTTCGCTGCGAAATGTCTTGAACTTGCTGAGCGCCCATTCATGAACCTGGGGAGTGCGCTGGCTCAGAAGATCGTCGGTGAGAAGCTGCCGCGCGAATGGCGCCGGCTTCATTGGCAGGCATTGCTCGGCCGCGGCCACTTCGCCAGGAACGTCGCTCGCGGGATACTTCCGGCACTCGATCGGGAATAGCGGATTTCCATTTGTGCGATCAAACAGAAAGACAAATCCCTGCTTCGTCGTCTGCGCTACGGCATCGACTTTCTTGCCGTCACGCTCCACCGTCAGCAGCACCGGTGGAGCGGGAAAATCACGGTCCCACAGATCGTGCCGCACGCCCTGGAAATGCCATATGCGCTCGCCAGTTTTGGCATTCAAGGCGAGCAGGCAATCGGCAAACAGATCGTCGCCCACGCGATCCGCGCCATAAAAATCAAATGCCGCCGACCCGGTTGGAACATAGACGATGCCGCGTCCCACATCGACCGTCATGCCCGCCCAGTTGTTCGCCGCGCCGCTGTTCTTCCACGCATCTTTTGGCCAAGTGTCGTAGCCAAATTCGCCGGGATGCGGAATGGTATGAAACGACCAGCGCAGCTCGCCGCTGCGCACGTCGTAGGCTCGCACGTCTCCTGGAGACGCCGGCAAAGTCTCCGCCTCGCGCCCGCCCACGATGATCAGATCGTCATAAACGACCGCCGGGCTCGTCATGTAGATGGACTGAGATTTCGGATCGCGGCCCAAATTCTCCCGCAGATCGATGCGTCCCTTGTCTCCAAACGTAGGAATCGGCTGGCCGGTGGAAGCATCGATCGCATAGACAAAATTCAGCACGCCAACAAGAATCCTGTGGTCACTTCCATTCGTCCAATATGCCAGCCCCCGATCCGGCTGCGTGCCTTTGATGCCGGAATCAAATTTCCACAGCAGCTTTCCCGTCGCGGCATCCAGCGCAAAAACTTTTTGTGTTGGCGTCAGCCCGTATAGCACTCCGCCGATTTCGATCGGATTCGTCTGCAGTCCGCCCTCTTCGCCGCTGTCGAACGTCCACGCGACTTTGAGGAGCTTCACGTTGCTGCGATTGATCTGCTTCAGCGGAGAGTAGTGATTGTTCTCGCTCGTGCCGCCATACACAGGCCAGTCATAATCGTTCTTCTGCGAGCGCGCGGGCACGACTACGCACACAGCAAGAATCATGGCAGCTGTCGTCGCGAATCTCATCTTCGATCGGGCGTAACGCCTCATCAGTCCCTATCCTGCCGATTGATTTTAGAACACGAATTCCAGAACGTGGGTGGCAGAACTCGGGGAAACCATACGCCTCAGACCGACCCGACCAAAATTGCCACGGCCCCAGATTTTCACAGCTCGCCTCTGAATCTGGCACCTCGGTAACCTTAAAACCTCTTCCACGCCGCATGCTTTCCGCTTATGCTGATAACGAAGCCGCACACTCCGGCTTCGACCCACCTGCGTATGGACTCACTTCGACTTTATGGTCTGGCAGCGGCCAGCGGAGTTCTCCTGCTTGGTGCCTATGTGCTGCTGCGCCGTAAACCCAAATCGCCCGACGATCTGGAGCGCGAGCGCCGCGCGTGGCTCGAAGGAACGGGCCGCATCACCGATGGCACGGTGATCGATGTGCAGGAACTGACGCCCGAAGAGTTCGGAAAAGAAAAGCAGAAGCCCCGCGCCGCCATCATGCTCATTTATAAATATGACGTCGCCGGCGTCTCCTACGAGTGCTCCCAGGACGTCACTTATCTGCGCCACTGGATCAACCTGCACTCCTGCCGCCTGGGCCTGCACACCAGCGTGAAATATGATCCGCAGAATCCGGGGAATTCGCTGGTGGTCTCAGAAAACTGGATGGGATTGAGGCAGTAAAAGCCGCCAGTGTAGGTCGGGTAGATTCCTGATGAGTGATCCCAATGGCGCACTCAGCGGCAGGCCGAACGATCTCAAGCAAAAACGGCGATGGGGTTCGGGAGATCCCTCCCTCCGCCTGAAAAACGGCTCCGCTCGGGATGACGCAGCGGGAGGCGGGAGAAACCGCATTCTTGAATCGACAATCACGAAATCAACAATCGACAGTGCAGTCCGCTACTGCCACTCCACGTGCATGGCCGCATTGTGCTTGTCGAAGGTGATCAGCAGAGTCTTGTCATCCCCGCCAATCAGGTCGGCAGAGATTGTTTTCGAGAGATCGATTGTCTGGTCGCTGGTCTGTACGCGGAATCGCAGCACATGTTTTCCAGCAGGAACTTTCAGCGTCTCCGAATCCATGCCCCGCACTCCACTGAACACCACCAGTTTCTTCTGTGTTCCTCCATGCAGCGGCCGGGTCAGCGAAAGCTGATCGTCCACAAAAACATAAAGAGTCGCATCTTTGAACTGATGGCGCACCGCGAGCTCCACCATGGAGAGCGGAACCACGACCTGTTTCGCCGGCTTGGGAGTGGCCTTCCCACTGCCCGTACGAGTGCTCGAACTGCCGCTTGATCCAGCATGCTTTGGGGGCGCTTCACTCGGCGCGGGCGACGCTTGTGCCAATTGCACCGGGCCGGAACTGGGCGCCAAAACTGCCGGCGTGCCCGGAGTTGGCGGTTGTGGAGCTTGTTCGGCAGCGGCGCTGTCGCGCGATCCCACCAGCAGCTTCGATTGCACACCGATAATCACCAGCAGAACGATGGTCGCCACGCCCAGGACCAGATCCTTGACTGGCGCGCTGCGAAAGGCATTGCGCGCCATTTTCGCCGCATAGGCCAAACCGACCGCCGGCGGACGATTCAGCACCGATTGCGCCGTGCGCTTTGTTTCACTTCGAGTGCCGGTCCGGTCTCGCGTTCCGAGCGTCGATCCGGCCTTGAGAAAACTCGTGGTTCCGGTCCTGACCAGCATCTGCGTTTGCAGTTCCCGCAGATCCGCCGCAAAGTCGGAGCCGGTCGGGTAACGCTCTTCTGGATCTTTCGCCATCGCATGGGCGATCACTGCATCCAGTTCCCGCGGCAGACTCAAGTCAAGCGCGCTCACCGGCACCGGTTCCCGGTTCGCCACCTTGAAGCACACTGTCGTTGCGCTGTCTCCTTGAAACGGGGAATGCCCGGTCGCCATCACATAGAGAATCACGCCCAGCGAGAAGACGTCGGAACGCCCATCCGCTCCTTCGCCGCTCAGTTGTTCCGGCGCCATGTAGGCCGGCGTCCCCAGAACCTTTCCCGGCAGCGTAAAGTGCGCCAGGTTCAGCTTGGCGATTCCGAAGTCGGCGATCTTGGCGTGACTTTCCTGCGTAATCAGGATGTTTCCTGGTTTGATGTCGCGATGCGTCACTCCCTGCCGATGGGCATAATCGAGCGCGGTTGCGACTTCTTCCGCGAGCTGCAACGCCTTGGCGATCGGCAGCTTCTTCTCCCGCGCCAGCATCTTGTTCAGAGCTTCGCCGGATACGTATTCCAGGACAATGTAGGGATCGTGATTCTCCGGATCTTCTCCCACGTCGAAGATGGTCACGATTCCCGGATGATGCAGGCGCCCCGCCGCCTGCGCTTCATTCAGAAATCGTTTGCGGAATTCTTCTTCCGCCTCTGGATCGTGCCCCCGCAAGACTACAGTCTTCAACGCGACCGTGCGGTCGATCTGCGGATCGCGCGCCTTGTACACCACTCCCATGGCGCCGCGACCGAGTTCGCCCACGATCTCGTATCGTCCAAAACGCTTTATCTCAGGAGTTCCCATGCAGCAGTCGGCAGCCAAGCCGAAAAACACTTGTCCGGGGAGGGTCCCTCTATGGTAAGTCCAGCGCCCCCTAGTTTCGACGATCGCCGTTCATAGGCTCATTACCGCGGTAATCGCCGCAATAACCAGCGCCCGCATCTCCCGCAGTGCGGCGCAGGTCGTGATAGGAATGACGATCAATGATCGCAAGAAAGAGAGGGCTGGGAAGGATGTTACTGGGTACTGGCAACTGACAACTGTTTACTAGCTGCCGGGAACGAACCCGCCGCTATGTGCGACCGTCATGCGCAGGTACTTGTAGGGATTGACTGGGGTGTCGTTGATGCGCACTTCGTAGTGCAGATGCGGCCCCGTGGACCGTCCGCTGGCGCCTACATAGCCGATCACATCGCCGCGGTGCACGGTTTGTCCCGCGGTCACGGCATATCCGGAAAGGTGGCCATAGCGTGTGCTGATTCCATTGCCGTGGTCGATCACAATCGCCCGGCCATAGCCGCCCATTTCCGTCGTCACCAAAACCACGCCATCGGCAGGAGCCACAATGCGTGTTCCGAAGGGGCTGCTGATGTCGACGCCGCTGTGGAATGCGCCTTCACCGTTGAACGGATCGATCCGTTCTCCAAAGCTGCCCGTCACCTGGCCTTCCACCGGCCAAAGATTGGGGGCCGAATTCGCCCGGAACCAGTCCGCTGTCGTGGCATTCCTCGTCAGGCCCATGGTCAGACCGACCATGGTCGCGCCGGTCAACGCCGAGGTGCGCAAGGCATGCAGCTGGTCGAGCGATGAACTCACGTCAGCATCCTGTATCTGTTCCACGCCCGCCGTTACCAGCGTAGGCTGCGATTTCAGCCCGTACAACGTAGAAACTTCGCTCGCGATCGAGCCCAGCGACGCGACCTGCACGTCGCGCTCTTTCGCCACCTGCTCCAGGCGAGAATAATTGTTTTTTAACTGGTCTTTTTCCGTCCGCAACTGGTTAAATTGTGAAACCTTCAGCAACATGCGGGTATAAGAGCTGGCAATTCCAGTGAGGCTGAGGAACCCAATCGCGGCGCCTACAACAAACACATAAAGATAATGAACGGGAATGGAGATCTTGCGCAGCTGGCCGTCGTCGCCGCGGGCCACGAAAAGGATGTAGAAACGCTTCTGCAAATCGCTCCCCGTTACAGCTCAATTAGTCCAGCTTTTGCATCAGGGCCGGAATTCCAGGCCAAGTTCTGAGGTTCCAGAAGCCTGTTCGGTCCACCTGATTTCTTCGGGCTGCGTCCCATCTTGGGAATGGAATCTTTCCCGCTGCCCTGTACCTACCAGAACTGCTCGCCTGAGCCTTGAAAAATCGCCTTTGCCCGCAATACCAACAGCTTGCGGTACTTAGCTCGGCCAAAGGTTGTGTGAATGCTGGTTAACGGTAACAAAGTGGGTTCCCCCATGTCAACGGCGCATAAGGTCACTCTCAGTTACGGAAGGGGAGGTAATCGGCAGTCACCATGGGACAGGTTACTGGCCCACGAAATCCAGGCCGGCTTTCGCCGGAAGTCGGCTTCCAGCTTGACCTCCCGCCCATGGGCGCCGTCCGATCGCACCATCCGATCCGCTCCCCGATTCTGCGACGCAAGCTTCTCTTACCACGGACTGGTTCCAAACTGGTCATCTCTCATCCCGCGTGCATCTTCGTCATTCCACTGCGATTCATATGCGTAATGTCCTTTCTCCAGCTTGCCCTTTATTGCTGTTGGCCCTTTGGAACTTTTCAACCCCGCGAGCGCGCTCCACAATGATTTTGAAAGTGGATCTAAGTTTTCCCCTCGAACGTTTGTTGGAACGAGCATCTGTTGTAACGAACCTCGGAACTTATGAATAAAGCTTTCGCCACCGCCCTCGCCCCTGCTCTCCCCACCCGCAAAGCCGCGGCCCGCGCCGCATTGGTGGAACTGAACGAATCCTCGCGCAATCTCCTCTCTGAATGTTTTCGCCAATTCGGGATCGAGAGCGTCATCATGACCGGACAGGCTGCCGAACGGCTCGCCAAAGAAAAATTCGAAGCCTGCGTCTTGAGTCTTGGCAACGACGTTGCCCCCATCATGGAAGCCGCGCGTTCTTCGCCCTCCAACAGTCGATGCGTCATCTACGGCGTGGGCGGCAACGCGCAGGAAGCGATGAAGTATTCGAAGTACGGCATCAATGCCATGTTCCACGCGCCGCTCGAACGGCCCGGCGCACTCAAATTAGTCCGGGCTACGCACAATCTCGTTCTGCATGAATTCCGCCGTTACGTTCGCATCCCCGTCATGACCGAGGTCTCGGTGGTCGGCGAAGGCCTGCGCTTCAGCGCCTCGAGCATCGAGATGAGTTCCGGCGGCATGTCATTGAAGAGCCCGGAAGATGTTTCGACCGGCATCAGCCTTGAAATATCGTTTTCGCTGATGACCCTGCCGCGCATCGCCGTTCGCGGCGTGGTGAGTTGGCGTAAGCAGAAATCCTTCGGCGTGCGCTTCGACGCCAATGACGACCGCCGCCAGAAGGTCAAGCTCTGGATCGACTCCTACCTGGAAAACTGAGCGCGGCGGTTGAACGAGCGCCTCAACTTAACGTGAGCGTCAACGCCCGTTATCGGAGCTGGGTTGCGGTTTGCCGTACGAGGGCGGATCGGTCGCTCAGCATCGTGAGACAGCGCCTCTGGCAGCACTTTGATCGCGACATCACGCCCGAGCCGCGTGTCGCGTGCGCGGTATACTTCGCCCATGCCGCCCGCGCCCAGTGGCGATTGGATCTCGTAAGGACCGAGTTTTGTGCCGGACCTCAGCGCCATTTCGTGCGCGTGATTATAGCCCACGCAGCACATTGCTCGCGCACACAAGGATTTTGAATCGTTCGTTGCCCGGCGACCAGAGGCGGCTGCGCACGTTGTGGGCCCGATCACGCTCACTGACCGGGCAACCAGCAGCGCCTCCCCGCCCATCGTGCCGTTACAATATTCTCGTGCCCGAAGTTTCCACTCCCGCCGCGACGGCCCCTGCGCAACCCGAGTCCGGACCGCGCCAGTGGACCCTCCGCCAGCGCATCGTCCTGCGCATCATCATCTTCTTCGGATACTGGACCATCCGCCTCCTCGGTCCCACCCTCCGCATCGCCGTTTCCTACGAAGACGGCGCCCAGGACCGCCTCGACGCCCGCCCGTTCATCGCTTCCTTCTGGCACTCCTGCATGATCCCCGCGACCTACATCTTCCGCAACATGGGAATTCGCGTGATGAGCAGCTTCAGCTATGACGGCGAATACATGGGCCGGATCATCCGCAAATTCGGATTCGTCGCCGTCAAAGGATCGAGCAGTCGCAATCCCGTGCGCGCCCTGCTCGGCCTGCGCCGCGCCCTCGATGAAGGATGGACCGTTGCCTTCACCCTCGACGGCCCACGCGGCCCGCGCCACAAAGTCAAGCCCGGCCCGGTCGCGCTCGCGCGCTCGGCAGGACTCGCCATGACAACTTTTCATGCAGCCATCGACCAAGGATGGACTCTAAATAGTTGGGACCGCATGGTCATCCCGCGGCCGTTTTCGCGCGTGCTGGTGCGTGTAGGAAAGTTGATTCATGTCCCGACCGACGCAAGTGACGAAGATCTCGCCCGCTACACCGACGAACTGCAGGCCACGTTAGATCGGGTCTGTGAATTCTCGGAAGCCAACGTCAGCAAGGCAGGAACCGCCGAGTTTCCCTACAATCGGCGAGTAAGTTGACGGTCTTTGTTTCGAATTGCGTTTTCGAACCGCGATTTCCAGCCGCGATTTTTCCAACTGCGAGAACGATTCGCACATCCCATGGCAACGAGATAAAGCCTATCAATATCTTCGGGAAATTGATCATAGCGGGCGCACTTGTATTTGCATTACTGCAATTTGTTCGGCCCGGTATTCCGTCCCAACCGGCTCCCGCAGAGATAGACGCGCCGCCACCGGTCAGGCAGGTGCTCGAAAAAGATTGTCATAGCTGCCATTCGGATGGGGTACGGCTTGCCTGGTTTGACCAGATCGTACCCGGCTACTGGCTGGTGCGCCACGATGTGTTGACCGCGCGCGAGCATCTGAATTTCTCGACGATCGGTTCAAAACCTGCCGCCGCACAAACGGCAACGCTGTATGAGGCTGTCACTATGATGCAACTCGGTGCCATGCCCCTGCCAAGATTTCTCGCGTTACATCCCGATGCGAAGGTGACGCCAGACAACCTTGCCGTCCTGACGACGTATCTCGCACCCTGGACGCCTGTTGCGACACAGTCCGGAACCGCAACAAATACGGAGAGTCCAGCGAACGCTGCTCCCGGTGGAGAGATGCAGCCCGTGGCTCTCACATCCGTGCAGCCTGAACTAGACAGTTTTCCCTTTGACCCCGACTTCGAGACCTGGAAACCGGTCAGTTTCACGGATCGCGGGGACAACAACACATTCCGTTTCATCCTCGCAAATGACATCGCGATGAACGCGGTGCGATCCGGCAATGTTTCGCCGTGGCCGGACGGCACCCGCCTCGCCAAGATTGCGTGGCAGCAACAAGAGGGAGCGGATGGCCTCATACATCCCGGCAAATTTGTGCAGGTCGAGCTGATGCTGAAGGATGCCAAGCGCTACGCGAGTACGGATGGTTGGGGATGGGGCCGCTGGCGTGGCCTGGACCTTAAGCCCTACGGCAACGATGCGCGATTTGTGAACGAATGCACAGGTTGTCACTTGCCGGTACGCGGCAACGATTATGTCTACACCCTCCCGATTACCACAGCTCGTGTAAATCACGCGGAGGTCGTAAACAACGCCGCAGCAGCCCTGCCCGCCAGCCTGCCCTACCAGCCTCTTCAGTGGGGTGCCATCACAATGTATGTCGACCCGAGTGACCACACCGTGGCGACCCTTTATGGAAACGAAACAGCGCTCAAGAGTTTGAAGGTTCGAGGTGCTGATGCCATGACCGCGCCCTCCTATACTGCGGGTGCCGTGGTAGCCCTCGTCACCTGGAATCAGCGCGACGATCCGCATTGGTTCGGCGCTCGCATTCCCGATGCGCCGCGCTCCATTGAGTTCGTAGAAATAGGCCCTGCAGGCAAGAACAGTTACCGCCGATTCGCCGGAGGCGAACTCGCACTCATTACTGTGGACCCAGGCACCGAGGCAGCGAGGCAGAAATTGTTAGTGGGTTTAACTCCTGCGAGGCTGCCGTAGGCGAGAGCCGGAACCACGGAGTTTCCATACTGCTGTCGATCAAGTCGGGAGAGAAATCTGAAAACCCCAATCTAGAATCGTCCTTACTCCATCGTGGCGCCCAATATCTGATACCGATACTTCTTCCCATCCCAGAAGACCACCGACGCTGTGTTCTCACCTTCGCCGTGTTCTTCCATATAAATTCCGAGCACGGTTTTCTTTTTCAGTGTCAGCCGCTTCACCGCCAGCGTCTGGAACGGCAGGTTGATCAGCAGAAACTTGGCCTTGGGTTTGTCCGTGCGCCATGCGTCTTTTCCGTCGCCATGAACAATCAGCAGGCACACGCCGCGCCGCTCCGGCTCATCCGAGGCGAACGTCGACGTGACCTTCACATCGCCGAATCCCAGAAAACTGTCATACGGATCGGCCACCAGAAAGTTGTATTCCGCCCGGTCGGCCATCGGATTCTTGCATCGCGCCGCCACCACCAGATCGTCCACGCCGTCACCATCCAGATCGGCCACGAACTGCGGCGGCCCGGAGAGCAGCGTGCAGCTGTCACCGAATTGCTTTTGCACGAAGTCATTTGTCACGGCAGGCGATGGCGACGTGGCATGTGCCGGCAGCGCCGGTGCTGGCTTGTCATGCGCCGATGCCGATACGATCAGTGCGGGAAGAAGCAACGCGGCGGCAATCAGCGCGATAATGGCCAACGCCATTGCAACGTCAGGGAGGGCGATCAATTTCTTGGACGGCATGCTCCTACTCTAGTCCGATTCGTTTGTCCCGGAACACAGGGTCACCTCCCGAGGAGTAACGGAAGTAACTCCCCCGGGACTCACGACTCGGGACTCACGACTTGCCAAAATGCTCCCACCCCCGCGCCTCGAGCTGATATCCCACTCCCTTTTCATTCCGCACAAAAATCCCGCGCGTCCGCGTGATCACTCCAATGTGCGTCAGGGCCACTCCTCCAATCCGCGCTGGGACTTTTTTCGCCGCGGGCGCCGTAAACAGCAGCTCGTAATCTTCCCCTCCGTGGAGCGCCAGCTCCAGATCGACCTCGCGCGCCGGCTTGCCCACCCACGCCCGCGGAATCAGCGCCGATGCGATCTCCGCTCCCACTCCACTCTCTTCGCAGATGTGTGCCAGATCCGTCGACAGCCCATCGCTCAAGTCGATCATCGCCGACGCCAGCCCGCGCTCCCGCAACCCGCGCCCAACCTCGATTCTCGGATCTGGATAAAAATGCCACGGATACCCGGCGGCGCGAATCCCTCGCGCTCCTGGACTATTCCTTCCCGCTGCGTCATCCCGAACGGAGCCGCTCTTCACGCGGAGTGAGCGATCTCCCACAGCACGCCTTCGCGCGGAAACCCGATTTGAAGACAGAACCGAAGCCCGCGCCCTCATCTCGACAACCGCAGCCGCCGACCCTCCCAGCTCCCCGCTCACATAAATCCGATCGCCCGCCCGCGCACCCGATCGCCGCACCGCCTTGCCCTTCGGCGCCGTGCCCAGCACAATGATGTCCGCCAACACTCCATCCGGAGACTCCGCCGTGTCTCCGCCAGCCAGCGTCACGCCGTATTTTTCCGCCAGCCCAATCAGCCCCCGCACGAACCGCCTCACCCAAGCCTGCGGCAGATCGCGGGGCAGCGCCAGCGATAAAAATGCCGCCACCGGCTCGCCGCCCATCGCCGCAATATCGCTCAGCCCGCGCGCCAGGCACCGATGCCCCACTACTTCCGGCGCATGCCAGTCCCGCCGGAAATGAATTCCCTCCAGCGAAAAATCCGTCGTCACCAGAACTTCATTTCCTGCCCCGAAGTGCAGCACCGCGCAGTCATCTCCAATGCCAGTGATGATCTCGCCGCGTCGCCGCTTCAAAGATTTTGCAGCTCGGCGAATCTCCGCGATCAGCGCTTTTTCCTCGAGCGGCATGCGGCTACCAATATATAGCGTCCGCGCTACGACAACCGCCGCCGATAGCTTCTAACCGCGCCGTAATTTGCCAACTGAAAATGCCAGCCGTTCGTTGACTTGCCCTCGCCTGGCCCGTAGCATGGCTGCAATTCCAGAAATCTCTTTGGGCCAGGCTTTGCGCCACCAGGTTTCACGCTGCAGATGATCGATCAAACCATTTCCCACTACCGCATTGTCGAGAGACTCGGGGGCGGTGGCATGGGTATCGTCTACAAAGCCGAAGACATAAAGCTGCATCGTTTCGTGGCGCTTAAATTTCTGCCCGACAAAGTCGCCAAAGACCCGCAATCTCTCGTCCGTTTCCAGCGCGAAGCCCAGGCCGCTTCCGCCCTGAATCACCCGAACATCTGCACAATCCATGAGATTGATGAACAGAATGGACAGACCTTCATCGTCATGGAATATCTCGAAGGCATGACCCTGAAACATCGCATCGGCAATCGGCCGCTGGACACCGATCTGACACTGTCGCTCGCCATCGAGATCGCCGACGCCCTCGATACCGCCCACACGCAAGGCATCATCCATCGCGACATCAAGCCCGCGAACATTTTCGTGACCAAGCGCGGTCACGCCAAGATTCTCGATTTTGGACTGGCGAAGCTAACGCCCGCGGCCTCTTCTTCCAGCCGCATCGCCGCCGCTGACACCGACGTCGGAACCGTCGATCCGCAGCATCTGACCAGCCCCGGCTCTACGCTCGGCACCGTGGCCTATATGTCGCCGGAGCAGGTCAAGGGCAAGGAGCTGGATGCGCGCACCGATCTGTTTTCCTTTGGCGCCGTGCTCTATGAGATGGCGACTGGCGCTTTGCCATTTGCCGGCGAAACTTCGGGGCTGATCTTCAAAGCGATTCTCGATTTCGACCCGCCCCCTGCCATCCGCTTCAATCGCGAAATTCCCACCAAGTTCGAGGACATCATCGGCAAGGCACTCGAAAAAGATCGTAATCTGCGCTATCAGAGCGCGGCGGAGATGCGCACCGACTTACAGCGCCTGAAGCGCGACTCCGAGAGCGGCCGCGTGCGAACCCTGAGTTCGGGAAGTATAGCGGCCGTGCAAGAAAGCGGCACGGATCGTGTGGGGCCCGATCTACGATACGGCCCGGCAGAGCGCAGCTCCGCAGCACCTGCCACAACCCATGTGGGGACGGCCCCTGCCACAACCCGTGTGGGGACGGGCACTCTTGCCCGTCCAGGGCGAGCGAAGCTCGCCGGTGCAGTAGCCGTTATCGTGATCGTGGGCCTCATTGCCACCGCCCTCTACTATCGTTCTCACCGCACCAAGCCGTTGACCGACAAGGACACAATCGTCCTCGCCGACTTCGACAACAAAACCGGCGATCCGGTCTTCGACGACACCCTCAAAACCGCTCTCAGCGTCGCGCTCAATCAGTCCCCGTTTCTCAATGTGCTTTCCGACAACAAAGTCAGGGCCAAACTAAAACTGATGACCCGTCCACCCGACACCAGGCTCACTCCCGAAGTTGCCCGCGAGCTGTGTCAGCGGGCGGGCAGTAAGGCGTACATTGTCGGATCAATTGCCAGTCTGGGCAGCCAATACGTGTTGGGACTGAAAGTTGTCGCTTGCCAAAGCGGCGATATTTTGGCCCAGGATCAGATCACAGCCGCCAGCAAAGAGAACGTTCTGGATTCTCTCGGAGACGCCGCCTCAAGGTTGCGCGGCCAACTGGGCGAGTCGCTGGCTTCAGTACAGAAGCTCGACGTTCCGCTCACCGAAGCGACTACTTCTTCGCTCGAAGCTCTCAAAGCGTTCAGCCTGGGCCGAGCCGCCAGTGATAAGAGTTCCACCGCGGCCCTGCCTTACCATCAACGCGCCATTGAACTCGATCCTAATTTTGCCATGGGCTATGCCGCCATTGGCAACGACTACACGAGCATGGGCGAGCTGGGACGGGCGAGCGAATACTATCTCAAGGCATTTCAGTTGCGAGATCATGCCAGTGAGCGGGAAAAAGTGACCATCGCAGCGGACTACCATCAAACCGTAACGGGTGAACTGGATAAAGCCGAGCAGGATTTTCAGGAGTGGATCACGAGTTACCCGCGGGACGCCTCCGCTCACGATGATCTGGGCAACGTCTACGGGCAAGAAGGACTCTACGAAAAGGCAGCCGCGGAGCATCGCCAGGCCCTGCAACTCACTCCCGAAAGAGTCGGGCCCTACGATGGTCTTGCCAACAGCCTGCTTGCCTCGGGGCGTTTTGATGACGCGCAGGAAGTCATCCAGCAAGCCAAGGCGCAAAACCTGGACGATTACATACTGCACAGCGCTCTTTGCGCACTGGCGTTCGTTCGTGGCGACGCCTCAGCCACGACCCAGCAGCAGCAATGGTTTGACGGTACAGCGGCGGAAAATTTTGGCCTTTCTCTCGCATCCGATACGGAGGCGTACTCTGGTCACCTCGCCAAAGCACGGGAACTTACGAGTCGTGCGGTGGATTCCGCCATCCGCGCTGACAGTAAAGAAACCGGAGCCACCTGGTTCGAAAATTCCGCGTTACGCGAAGCTGCATTCGGCAACATGGCCGATGCCCGGCGTGCCATTGCAGACGGCTTGAAGCTTTCTCCCGATAGCCAGGCTGTCCAAGCGGAAGCTGCCCTTGCCTACGCGATGGCGGGAGATGCGACACAAGCCGAGTCGCTGACACAGTCGTTGAATAAGCGCTTCCGCCTCGACACCCAGATGCAGTCTCTGTGGCTGCCAGCGATTGAGGCGCAACTGGCGCTGAATCGTAGTAACCTTGATCGCAAGAATGCGGCCGAGGGTGTCGCCATCCTGCAGCGTGCCTTGCCGCCCATCGAGTACGGCCAAATAGCTTTTGTCGCCAATCTCTCTTGCCTGTATCCAACCTACGTTCGCGGCCAGCTGTATCTCGCCGCCGGACAGGGCAGGGAAGCCGCCGCCGAGTTTCAGAAAATTCTCGACCAAAGTGGCCTCGTCTGGAACTGCTGGACCGGAGCCTTGGCGCATCTCGGCCTCGCCCGTGCGAACGCGCTCGAGGCCGGTATCGGCACAACCCATGTGGGTCCGGGTCTTCGACCCGGACGGGAAGAGCAAAGCTCCGCTGTGGGTGCCCCGGTTGGGAATTCAGACCAAAGCCCCCTCGCCGATCGCGATGCCGCAAGATTCCGCGCCCTTGCCGCCTACAAAGACTTCCTCACGCTCTGGAAAGACGCCGACCCCAGCATCCCCATCTTGAAACAAGCCAAAGCCGAGTACGCCAGGATGCAGTAAGGCCGCGCGCGTCATCGTGCACTATGCACGGAGCGTCTTCAGAGTAGGACACTGCCCGGCGGAGTCCTACGGGTTCCTTGCGGTTCCCGTACCACCCCAGTGCCCTACAAGCGGTCCGCAACTCCAACAATCCGCGTAAGTTGCAGTTTATGTACATAGATGTACACACGCTACTGTGTTGCAGAATGTAAAGGATAGGAACACTTTGTAAAACCGCAGCTATGTTCCTATAGGAACACTACCCTCAAATCTAAAGGACTTAGCCCTGCCAGCGTCGGAACAGCAGCGCCCCGTTCGTGCCGCCAAAGCCAAAAGAGTTCGACATGGCGTACTCGATCTCAGCCTTGCGTGAGTGGTTGGGCACCAGATCCATGCCTGCGGTATCCGGTTCAGGGTTGTCGAGGTTGATGGTAGGTGGAAGAATCTGATCGCGCAGCGCGAGCACCGTGATGCCCGCTTCCAGTCCGCCGGCGCCGCCGAGCAGGTGCCCGGTCATGGACTTCGTGGAGCTCACCGCCAGCTTGTGTTCGCCAAAAAAGTTTCGAATCGCATGCGCCTCAAGCGTGTCGCCAATCGGCGTGGATGTGCCATGCGCATTCACATAGTTCACCTGGTTCGGATTGATGCCTCCATCGCGCACCGCATTGCGCATCACACGAAACCCGCCTTCATGTTCGGGTGCAGGCTGCGTGATGTGGTAGGCGTCACCGCTCATGCCATAGCCCGCGACTTCGGCCAGGATGGGTGCGCCACGCCGTCGCGCAGATTCCAGTTCTTCCAGAATCAGGATGCCTGCGCCTTCACCAATGACGAAGCCGTCACGGTCTTTATCCCATGGGCGGCTGGCTTTCTCCGGTTCGTTATTGCGCGTGGAGAGCGCGCGCATCGCGGCAAACCCTCCCACTCCCATGGGAGTGATTGCCGCTTCACTGCCGCCGGCGATCATCACGTCGGCGTCGTTGTGCTGGATGATGCGAAACGAGTCGCCGATGGAATGAGCGCTGGTGGTGCAGGCGGTTGCCGTGGCTTCGTTCGGTCCTTTGGCGCCGTAGCGCATCGAGACCTGCCCCGCGGCAAGATTGATGATCGCCGAAGGAATAAAAAAAGGAGAGATCTTGCGCGGTCCGCCTTCAATCAGAGCGGAGTGTTCGCGCTCGATGATGTCAAATCCGCCAATGCCAGAGCCGATGTGCACGCCCACGCGCTCATCGTTTTCGGGCGTGATCTTCAAGCCTGACATTTTCATCGCTTCATCCGAGGCCGCGATGGCCAAATGAATGAAGCGTGCCATTTTCTTGACTTCTTTTTTCTCGATGTAGCTGAGCGGGTCGAAGTTCTTGACCTCGGCGGCGATCTGGCAGGCGTGATTGCTGGCGTCGAACTGCGTGATGCGCCCCACGCCGCTCTTGCCGGCGAGCAAGCCCTTCCACACTTCGTCGGTAGAGTTGCCCACGCCACAGATCAGGCCGAGGCCGGTGACTACGACCCTGCGCGTCAACTATTTCCCGCCCTTTCCGTGCTTGGAGATGTAATCGATGGCGTCCTGCACGGTGCGAATCTTTTCGGCGTCTTCGTCGGAGATTTCGATGTCAAACGCCTCTTCGAAGGCCATAACCAGTTCGACCGTGTCGAGCGAATCGGCGCCCAGATCGTCGACGAACGACGCACTGGAGGTGACTTCGCCTTCGTCGACTCCTAGTTGCTCCACAATGATCTGCTTTACCTTCTCGCTTACGTCTGCCATGGGACTCCTTGCTGGTCGCGTCAGAAACGCATGCTTCCCTGCTGAAGGTCTTTCCTACTTTGCCGCCTTGGCGTGCTTGCCGATGTAGTCGACGGCATCCTGCACGGTGCGGATTTTTTCGGCGTCTTCGTCGGAGATCTCGATGTCGAAGGCCTCTTCGAATGCCATGACCAATTCGACGGTGTCGAGCGAATCGGCGCCCAGGTCGTCCACGAACGACGCGCTGGACGTGACTTCGCCTTCATCGACTCCCAACTGTTCCACGATAATCTGTTTTACCTTCTCGTCTACAGCTGCCATATTTTTCCTCGCTTGCCTCTGAATTAGATTTGATTTCGGTATTTCGGTTGCGCCATCACAGCGACTGCCTGTTTATTCGCACAAATACGTGCGCGCTGCTGTACGGAAAGAGGCTTGAGTAGTGTAATGGTCCGGGTAACGGGGTGTAAAGATAAGGACGCGCCGCAGCATTGCGAGGCCGCTACTGATTTCAGGATGACACATTTCAAGATGACACAGGAAAATCCTACTGGCTGCACTTCAATGCGGTCAAACGCGGGAGAGGTATCCGGAGCAGTATGATGATGGGCTGCGTGGGGAGGGTGATCAATATGAAGCCTGCGCTGTTGGTGGTGTTGTTGTGTCCTCTGGTTTACGCCGGACCGTGCCCGACTGGCCAGGCGAAAGACGAAGCCACCTTGCTTCAGATTGAGCAGACCTGGGCGAGGGCGTTGGAAGAGCAGGACATTTCGGCGCTGATGTGCATTCTGGCGGATGAATTTGAGGACGCTGGTCCGATCGGCAATTTGACAGGTCGCGCGCAGATTCTGGCTCGGGCCGCAGATCATTCCAGTGAGCATCGCGAACTATCGGAGATGCGGGCTCGCATCTATGGCGACGTTGCCTACACTCGCGGGGTGGCGCGGGCGGTATCGCACGCGCGCGGGGCGCCGCCCAACAAGGTCAGGTTTACGGATGTATACGTTTATCGCGAGGAGCGATGGCAGTGTGTGGCGGGACACGAGTCGAGATTTCCGCGGGCCGTGAACTGAGCGAGTAAGGAGTCTAATGCGAGCGGTAGTGCAGCGCGTGAGCCGGGCAAGGGTTACGGTGAACGATTTCGTCACGGGCGAGATCGGGCTCGGTTTGCTGGTTCTCGTCGGAGTGGCGCACGAGGACAACGAAACGGACGCCGAGTATCTGGCTGAGAAGATCGCCGGACTGCGCATTTTTGAGGATGAAGACGGGAAGATGAATCGCAGCGTAATCGACGTGGGCGGCAGCGTGCTGGCAGTTTCGCAGTTCACGCTGTATGGGGACGTGCGCAAAGGAAAGCGTCCGTCGTTTGATGCGGCCGCGCTACCCGTTGAGGCGCGGCGCTTGTATGAGATGTTTGTGGCGCGAATTCAGGCGCTGGGGCTGCGCTGCGAGACGGGAAGGTTTCAGGAGATGATGCAGGTCGAGCTGGTGAACGAGGGTCCGGTGACGATTCTGCTGGATTCGAAGAAGGGATTCTAGGAACGACGAGCGCCAGATTCCCCACCCGACGTCGCAAAAAGAAGCGCGACGTCAGGATGGGGCAGCCGGCCTTAGGCCGATCAGTTATTGTTTGTTCGCAGCGCCTTAGATTAGGTTAGCCGGAGGCGTTTGGCCCGCTGGAAAGATCTGCAGCGGTGTCGCGACCGGAATCGAGAACGGAAGAGTCCCCGCGTAGGGAGTCAGCGTCATGGGAGCAGCATAGCCCGAGTTGTAGAACTCCAGGAACACTCCCGCCGACGGAACATAAACCGTTCCGCTGAAGTCGGCGGTGATGCCCAGGTAGTTGCCGTTCGCGTCATACACATTGAACGCTCCCGGAGGACCGGTTGGACCTTGCGCTCCCTGAGGCCCCTGCGGTCCCTGAATACCTTGCTGGCCTTGTGGACGCTGAGGACCTTGCGGGCCCTGGGGACCGATGGGTCCAGCCGGCCCGACCGCGCCATAGGTCACGACGAATGGCGTTTTCGTGCTGCCATTGGCGACGGTCATTCCATAGGAACCCGGAGAGAGCGTGGGAAGATTGGCCGTCAGCGTTGTGTTGGAGCACGTCGAGGTTAACGTCAGTTTGGTGCCGTCAAGAACCACGGTAGGCAGAATGCCGCTGGGGCAAAAACCTGTGCCCACGACGGTGATCTGGTTAGTGGAATAGTTGATCGTGGCATTCGCAATAACCACGGTGGTGGTCGCGGGTGAGTTCGCAGCCTTTGTTTGTGTCTTTGTCTGAGCGTAAACGCCACTCACGAGCAAGAGACCTGCAGCAGCCAGGCGCACTAAGTTTGGCATCTTTGTTCGTCACTCCGATTGGGATTTTTGGTTCCTGCGTCTTGCACCAGCAGAAAAACCACTCGCGTTCAGAACCGACACGAGTGCCTAGCGTAAGAAGCTCGGTAGTGATGGCTGGACACCTGAGCGGAAGTAGGAGAGCCCGGCCCCGATAGTTCGACGAGTGTAGGAGAGCGAAAGATGAGACACAATAGCACCAACGGGGAGTGCCAGGTCCCTGGCGGTCCGTCCAAGCCCGCTTTGGCTTGCCGCTTCATAGTCTTCTGAATGGCGTCAGGAATTCACGGTTGGCCGTTGAGGACGAGTTCGCTGCGCAGGGTGTAGTGGCGGGAATCATCGGATTGGAAGTCGCGAGGGAAATCGAGGGTGACGCGATCGAGCTGGTCGTCATCGTTGGTGCCTGAATCGGTTTTCAGAGTGACGACGACGGATTGCGGCTTGTGGTTGCAGCGGGGATTGAAATTCATTTCGGTGCGTCGGTCGCTGGTGACGAATTCAACCGGGATGGTGAAGGAGTTGCCGTCGAGAATGGCTTCGGTGGACTCGCCGGGCTGGCCGGCGTCATTGCTGACAGTGCCAAGCTTGCCGTTCTTGCGCGGATCGGTCGGATAAAAGAGCTGCACCCGAACGCTGGGCTGGCGGGGCGGATGTTCGAGGTGGCCTTTGATCACAATCGAATTCACCGGGCACTGCTGCGCGTGGGCGAAGGCGCATGCGATCAATAGAAGGCAAGAGAGGCTGAATGGTTTCGCTTTGAGGAGAGTCACGGCGTGCCTCACGGAGTCCGACGAGGACATGATGACACAGTTTTCGTGGATGAGCAGATCCAAGGGCTGGGCGATTGTGTTGGAAAACCAAAATCCCCACTCAAGCCAACACCGGGCTTGAATGGGGCGCCCAGGTGGAGCGAACGCATCTACGTTTCGATGCGTGGCATAATCGGGCCATTATGCCGCGACGGTGTTTCTCCAGAATCCTTCCTCTACTGTCGTTGTTCTTGCTGGCGGGCGCCCGTTCAAGCACGCCTGCGGCTTCTCACCGCGCCGATGGATATCAGATTGTGCATGTGTATCCGCATGATGCGAATGCGTTCACGCAGGGGCTGGTTTTTGTGGATGGTCACTTGTATGAGAGCACGGGGCAGAACGGGAAGTCGTCGGTGCGGATGGTGGACTTGTATACCGGACAGGTTCTGCAGAAGCACGATCTACCGGAGGAGTATTTTGGCGAGGGGCTGACGGACTGGGGCAGCACGTTGGTGCAGCTGACTTGGCAGGCCCACAAAGGACTTGTGTATGACCGGTTCAGTTTTTCGCTGCTGCGGACGTTTGCGTATGAGGGCGAAGGCTGGGGGCTGACGCACGATTCGATGAATCTGATTTTGAGCGATGGCACGGCCTATCTGCGCTTTCTGGATCCGAAATCGTTTCGCGAGATTCGGCGACTGAAGGTGACCGATGAGAATGGACATCCGGTGGAGAATTTGAATGAGCTGGAATATGTGCGCGGCGAGATTTATGCGAATGTTTGGCACAGCAATGAGATTGCGCGCATTTCGCCGCGCAACGGAAAGGTTGTGGGCTGGATCGATTTGACGGGGATTATTGATGCGCGCGAGCTGCATGATCCGGAGGCGGTGCTAAACGGGATTGCCTATGACGCGGCGGGCGATCGATTGTTTGTGACGGGAAAGTTGTGGCCGAAATTGTTTGAGATCAAGGTGGTGGCACGAAAGTGAGGATGGCAGAAGGGATAAAGCCCTCATTATTTCGCGAGTGTGTCGCGGCGCTGAAGCGGCGGTCTTCCAGGCTCAAAATCATTTATCCTCGATGTCGATCGAGATTCGTCTTCATTTAAGGAGAATGTATGACGGCAACGATTGGCGCTCCCGCTCCCGAGTTCACCCTCAAAGATCAGAATCAGCAGGACGTTTCGCTGGCGAGCTTCCGCGGGAACAAGCGCGTGGTGCTGATTTTTTATCCGCTGGACTGGAGCCCGGTGTGCACCAAGGAGCACGCCTGCCTGGTGAACGACATGAAAAGATTTGAGCAGCTCGATGCGCAGGTGCTGGGATTGAGCGTGGATAGTGTGTGGTCGCACAAAGCGTATGCCGAGAAGATGGGCATTCATTATCCGTTGCTGGCGGACTTTCATCCGCGCGGGGTAGTGGCGAGCAAGTATGGAGTGTTTCTGGAAGACAAGGGGATTACCGGGCGGGCGATTTCGATCATCGATCGTGATGGAAAGCTGGCTTGGCACAAAAACTATGACATTCCCGTTGTGCCGGGAGTGGATGAAGTGACGAAGGCCCTGGAAGGCGTGAAGTAGGGGGGCATCTAGCGCGCCTGGAGGATGATGTCGGCGACACGGGCGGCGTCGACGGCGGGTTTGACGGCGTGCGTGCGGATGATGTGCGCACCCTTCAGGATTAGAGCGACCTCGCTGGCCAGGGTGCCGTACGTACGATCTTGTACGGGCGCGTCGTTCTTGCGTTGACCCAACCCGGCACTGGTTTGCCCAGAGTTCTCCCTGGCGAGCATGCGGCCAACGAAAGACTTGCGCGAGGTTCCGGCGAGAAGAGGAAAGCCGATGTCCTGAAGTTCCGAGAAGCGGGCGAGAAGGGGATAATTTTCTTCGAAGTTTTTGCCGAAACCGAAGCCGGGATCGAGCGCGATGCGTTCGCGGCGGATACCGTCCAGGACGGCCTTTTCGGCCCACTGTTTCAATTCTCGTTTGACCAACAAAACCACGTCGCCTGGAGGCGGGAGGGTGCGCCACTCCTCGGGACGCCCGCGCATGTGCATGAGAACCACTCCGCATTTGAGACCGGCGATGGTTTTCGGCATCAGCGGATCCCAGCGCAGGCCGCTGACGTCGTTGACAATTTCGGCGCCGGCGCTGATGGCGGCGCGGGCTACGGAAGCTTTATATGTGTCGATGGAAAGCACAATCGCCGGATGTTTTTTCTTCACAGCGGTGATGACGGGGAGCACGCGTCTGAGTTCTTCTTCGGCGGTGACGATGGGGTTTCGAATTGCACCACTACCCGGTTCCAACTTCGTAGATTCAGGCATTGAGCGTTCGGCTTCGAGCCGCGCGCCGGGGCGGGTGGATTCGCCGCCAATATCGATGATGTCAGCGCCTTCCGAGAGCAGGCGTTCGCTGTGGGCGACGGCAGCCTCGGCGTCGAGAAATTGTCCGCCGTCGGAAAAAGAGTCAGGAGTGACGTTGACAATGCCCATGATGAGCGAGCGCTTGCCGAGTTCGAGCGAGCGGGCGCCGAGGCTCCATTGGAAAACAGGTCGCATGCGGAAGCGATTGTAAACGAGGGCCTAACGGCGGCGTATGGCAGCCTGGCGTTTGCGCATGGCGGGAACGGCTCCGGGGCCGGTTCCGGTGGGCGGCTTGCGAACTCCTTCGAGCAGCTCCTTGAGCACGGTGGCGTTGTTGTGATTTTCATTTTTCGAGGCGTAGAGCAGAGTTACACGCTTCTTGCCGCGGGAAAGCTGATAGAGCTCGCGCAAAGCAGATTCGGCACTGGGCTCGGTAAGTTCCTTCAGATATTTCTTGCGAAAACTCGACCAGTGGGCAGGCTGAGCATGGTACCAGCGACGAAGCTCGTTCGAAGGAGCGATGTCGCGAAGCCACTCATCGACATGGGCAGCGGCTTTGGTGAGACCGCGCGGCCAGAGGCGGTCGACAAGAATGCGAAGGCCGTCGGCGGAGGCGGGCGGTTCGTAGACGCGTTTCAAGACGACTCGCATGAGTTCTTTTATTATTGTACTGCGCTGATTGTGGGGCGCAGTCAGCAAAAACGCTTCAGGTGCGGCGTTTGCGTGGGGAGCGCGGCACGCGAAAGTAAATCGAGAAGGAAAGGAAGGGTTCTGAGGAAGCGAGTGCCAGGAAAGAGAAAAAGAAAGGGATTCTTCCCGATGGCGTGCGCCAGCCTCGCGGTGTCTATTTTCGCGGCGATGTTGGGCGCCGCTGGATGCGATGTCGAAAGACGCAAGACGGATGCCGAGCTGGGATTGAATGCGCAGCAGGCCGCGGGGCGGAGAATCTACGATAAGGATTGCGATCGGTGTCATGAACCGTACTCGACGCGCGGCAAAAAAGGGCCGGGACTGAAAGCCGTCTTCCAGCACAAATATTTGCCGATAAGCGGACTGCCGGCGAATGATGAACGGGTGACGGATATTATCCGGCTGGGGCGGAAAGAGATGCCGGCGTATAGTCAGACGCTGAGCGAGCAGGATCTGCAGGATTTGCTGGCGTATATGCATACGTTGTAGAGAATGCCCGCCCTCTGGCAACGACTGCGAGAAGGGCGGGGCAACCAGGCAGCGAACAGAAATTTATGAGCATGCGCGCGACATTCTGGCTTGTTGCGGTGGTGATCGTGACCGCCTCATCCGCGTTGGCCCAGGATGAGAAGGGATGGTTCGAGGGGTACTGCGACGGAACGAGTTTCTATCTTAGGGAATTTGCGGCCCAGACGGAGACGCAAGATCTGAGGTTCTTCTTCAGGTCGTCTCTTGGCTTCACTCTTTTTCCGATGGGCCCGGATTGGCGGGACACCTCGCTATGTATCCCGGACGGCGATTGTGACGGAACGGCTAAAGCGAAGATGCAGTTTCTGGAACATCGAAAGAGACACCTCTCTGGCAGATACGTCATAGATTTCAAGGGAAAGCATTGGGAGGGAAGGTTTGAGCTTAAGGAGCGACTTCATGAGCGCCCGGTACGTCTCTGCATGTGAGTTGATCATCGCCTTGGATCACACGTTTCGGTTGTGAGTTAGATTGTGAGCTTGAGCAAGGTCTCAAAGCCCGGTTTATATCGCGAGCTGCCGTCGGTGGATGAGGTGATGCACACCTCCGCCGTGGCAACGCTTGCGTCGAGTCATGGTGCGACCACGGTGACAGATGCGGCACGGGTCGTTCTGGCGCGGCTGAGGGAAGAAATTGCCTCCGGATTGCTCGACGAGAACGCGCTGAAACTGGCGCTCGCGGGCATCGGGAGTGCGATCGAGGAGCAGGTTAGGCGCGCAATGAGCTATTCGCTGCGGCAAGTCATCAATGCCAGGGGAGTGATTCTGCACACCAATTTGGGGCGGGCTCCGCTGGTAGAGGCGGCGATTGAGCACATTCGAGAGACGGCGGGAGCTTATTCGAATCTGGAATTTGAAATCGCCTCCGGTGAGCGCGGCAAGCGAGATGTGCATGTGCAACGTCTGCTTGAGCGTTTGCTGGGCGTCGGCTCGACGGGCGAGGAGCCCGCCTCCACGCGAACGATTGTCGTGAACAACAATGCGGCGGCCGTGCTGCTGGCGCTGAATACGCTGGCCGATGGTGGCGAGGTGGTCGTTTCCCGCGGAGAGTTGGTCGAGATTGGGGGATCGTTCCGCGTTCCGGATGTAATGGCGAAGTCAGGCGCGGTCTTGCGCGAAGTGGGGACGACGAATCGCACGCGCATCGGCGATTACGAAAATGCCATCAACGAAAAGACGCGGCTGCTGCTGCGCGTGCACCGGTCGAATTTCGAGATAACGGGATTCACCGAGCAGGCGTCGATGGCGGAGTTGCGGGATCTCGCGGCGAAACGCGGGATTCCGCTCATGGAAGATTTGGGCAGCGGGGCGCTGGTGGACTTGCGAAATTTTGGCGTGGAAGGCGAGCCCAGCGTGATCGATAGCCTGCGCGGCGGCGTGGACGTGGTGACTTACAGCGGCGACAAGTTGCTGGGAGGACCGCAGGCGGGGCTGATCAGCGGGCGAGCGGATCTGGTGGCCCGCATGCGGGCGAATTCGTTGTTCCGCGCTTTGCGCGTGGACAAGCTGACATATGCCGCGCTGGAAGCGACGCTGCTCGCGTATGTGACGCGCGATTATGATGCGATTCCGACGCTCAAGATGATGCGGTTGACGAAGGAAGAGATTGGACGCAGGGCGGGGGCGATAGCGGAGCGGGTGGGGATAGAGATTTCCCACTCTACGCCGCAAAGGACACGTCGTGAAGCCGGGACAACCGCAGCCGTCGAAAATGATTCATCCGCGAAATTGCAGATCGAGGTCATCGATGGGGATTCGGTGATTGGCGGGGGAGCGGCGCCATCTGCGGTGTTGCCGACGCGGCTGCTGGCCTTGACCTGCGAGGGACTGGGCGCGGATGAACTGGCGGCGAGGCTGCGTGCGGGCGATCCTCCGATTGTGGCGCGGGTCGAGGAAGGATGCGTGCTGCTGGACCTGCGGACGGTTTTTGCCGAGCAGGATGAGATGATCGTGGCGTCGCTACGTCTATTTGGCGACAAGTGAAGTTGCTAGCTGAAGTCTCCGACTTTCCACTTCTCGCAAAAGCGGCGAGAAGTGGGGCACCCCATTCGACTTGTGGCGACGTTCTACACGATCGGACATTCAACGCGCTCGATTGAGGAGTTGATCGAGGCGCTGCGGGCGCATGGGATTTGGATTCTGGTCGATATCCGCGCATTTCCACAGTCGCGTCGGCTGCCGCAGTTCAATCGCGAGGCGCTGGAAGCGAGTTTGCGCAAGGGGGGCCTTGGCTATGTGTGGAGGAAGGAACTGGGAGGGTATCGCAAGAAGATGCTTGAGAATTCTCCGAACATTGCCTTGTGTAACGAGAGTTTCCGCAACTACGCCGATTACATGCTAACGCCGGAGTTTGAGTGGGCCGCGCAGGAGCTGATCAGGCTGGCTGAACAGGAGGCGACCGCGTATATGTGCGCGGAGCGGGTGTTTCTTCACTGTCATCGCATGCTGGTTTCCGATTGGCTTGTTGCGCATGGGCATGAGGTGCGGCACATTGACGACGCGGGGCCAGTTAAAGTGCACGTGATGAGCGCGGACGCACGAGTGAGTGAGGGCCGCGTGATTTATCGCGGGGACCGGTTGTTTTAGATTCCCAGTGTTGGATTTGTTGTTAATGGTTCAGTCTGTCTGCCATCGGCGATGCGCGTCCCATGGAGGGTGAGGGCTGCACGCGAGATCCCTCGTGCCGCTGGGAGAACGCGGGGCATCGGGATGAGGCCGATGCTGATGGTATCAAGTGGAAAACGACCATGATTGTTGGCACGGGGATTGATATCGCCGAGGTTCCGAGGATTCGGGAAGCGATCGAGCGGTTTGGGGAGCGCTTTCTGCAGCGCATCTTCACGCCCGGTGAGATCCGCTACTGCGACTCGAAGGCCAATCGGGTGGAGCGGTATGCGGCGCGCTTTGCCGCGAAAGAAGCGGCAATGAAGGCGCTGGGTACGGGATGGAATCATGGCGTGCGCTGGGTTGATTGCGAGGTGGTGCGCATGCCGGGTGGGCGTCCGACGATTTCGTTTCATGGACGGGCAGCGGAGTTTGCGGCGAGATTAGGAGTGAAGAACGCCGCACTGTCGATTTCTCATACCGCTGAGCAGGCGATTGCACAGGTGATTCTGGAGAACTAGGGTGAGAAATTCCCACCCTACGTCGCAAAAAGCGCGACGTAAGGGTGGGGCAACCGGTGATTCTTGGAGTGCTAAGCGGTTCGTCCGTAGCGTTCTGCGGAGCGGGCTTTGGCTTTGGCGGCCTCTTCCTCGCGATTCTTAGGCGGGGCAGTGGTTTCAAGCGAGCTGAGAAGGCGGCGCGAAACCAGCGTGACTTCCTCGACGGCGGCAAGAAAGGTGGCTTCGTTTGCTTTTGAGGGCTTACTGAATCCGCTGATTTTGCGTACGAACTGGAGGGCGGCGGCGTGGACTTCGTCCTCGGTAGCCGGAGGCTGGAAGTTGAAAAGGATTTTGATGTTGCGGCACATGAATGGTACCTCTTTGGATAACTAGTTGGAGATCTCAGCCGAGCGTTTCGCGTCTTCCCACTGCTCCTGAAGTTGCAGCGCATTGATCCAAAGTGACAGATAGTTCTGATCGAGAGTTTTCCATTGGGCGATCAAGACTCGCGCCACGTCCTCAAGCTGCCTCTGCGACCCTCCGAGTTTCGCCCATTCGAGCTTCGAGATGACGACATCTTCGGCGCTGGCTACGAACAACTGGATGTCGAAAAGTTTTGCCGACCGCCGTCGACGGAATTCTTCCTGGTCGAACTTGCGGGACTTGCGAAAGATCAGGTCGATTTTCCATCCGGTTGCGGAGTCAATCACGTTGAACATCGATTCGTGTCGGTAAGCGTCGAGGGCGGCATCGAGCTCGGCGTAATAGTTGTCGGCTTGCAGGTCTGAAACAAGCGCTCTCAACTGATCCGGAGTGGCTTCGATCACTATGTCGATATCGCGGGTGGATCGCAGCGTTCCATGGAATGCGCTGGCCAAGGATCCGACCAGCATGTAAGGAATGGCTCTTTGCCCGAGACGAGCAACGATCTTTCCCAGCACATCCGAAACGGTCATCGCAAACCGCTTGGGAGCCGAGCGGGCAGGAA
>JASHOT010000189.1 GCA_030040965.1 Candidatus Sulfotelmatobacter sp.
CGGTCGGCGGCGGCTCGGACGGGAATTTCACCGCAGGACTCGGGATTCCCACGCTGGATGGGCTGGGAGGCGTGGGCGCTGGAGCACACGCAATACACGAACACGTGATCATCTCTGAATTG
The DNA here is from genome assembly GCA_030040965.1 of Candidatus Sulfotelmatobacter sp. GTDB lineage: Bacteria > Acidobacteriota > Terriglobia > Terriglobales > Acidobacteriaceae > Sulfotelmatobacter. Next base: position 123 of record JASHOT010000189.1, read on the forward strand.
CCGTGCCGGGCGCTGCTTCTGGCGGGAATGATTGAAAGTGCGTAGGCGGGAGCGCCAGCTGAAGTTTCTCCGACGTTGATTTTTGACTCGTCGATCTACGTGGCCTAGAATTTTGCTTGCAAATACTTGCCGATAGACGGAAATATTCTACGGAAAGGCGCAGAGCGGAGGAGCGATGGGCGAACTCTCAATCTGGCATTGGCTGTTGGTGATTGCGATCGTTCTGATTTTGTTTGCCCCATCGAAGTTCGCTTCGCTCGGCAAGGGGATTGGCGAAGGAATTCGTAATTTCAGGACGGGGATGAAAGCGGGTTCGGAAGAGAAAAAGGACGGGAAGCCGGAAGAGAAAAAGTTTTAGTTCATCGCTTATTCGATCATCCCAGCGTACGACATTTCAACCTTTGCGCAGATCTGAGTTTTGAAGATCTTGCCCCGCCTCGCGCAGCATGCGGTAGACCAGCGCCACCGGTAGTCCCACAACGTTCGAGTAATCTCCCTCGATGCGCGGAATCCAGCGGGCGGCAATGCCTTGAATTGCGTACGCGCCCGCCTTGTCCATGGGTTCGCCGGTTGCGACGTAATCGCGAATCTCATCGTCGGAGAGTTCGATCATGGTGACGAGGGTCGTTTCCGAAGCAATTCGCAGTTGCGGTGGATGATCTGCGACTTTATCTTTCACCGATCGAAGCGACCTTGCCAGGCATACTCCCGTGATGACCTGGTGAGTGCGTCCGCTAAGAAGGCGCAACATGCGGGCCGCATCCTGCGCATCGGCGGGCTTGCCGAGAATCTTGCCGTCGACAACAACGATCGTGTCGGCTCCCAGGATTAATTCCTGGGGCCGCTTACGCCAGACAGCGACCGCCTTTCCCCGCGCCAGTCGCTGGGCGCAATTGCGTGGGGCCTCACCGGACAACGGAGTTTCGTCCACATCGGCGGGGTGGGTGACAAATGAAATTCCGGCGTTGCGCAGAAGTTCCTGACGGCGCGGCGAGGCGGAGGCGAGAACCAGCATGCATGGTGATTCTATCGGAATGTTTCCTTCCGGGACCGACCCTACGCCTGGATGAGCTCGATGCGATTGCCGAATGGATCGGAGATGTGGCAGCGCGTAATTCCGGGGATCGTCTCGTCTGGTCGCGTTTCAACTCCGGCGGCACGCAAGCGCGCAATGAGCGAGTCGTAGTCGTAGCATCGAAAAGCAGGGTGCGCCTTCATTGCCGGACGAAAGTCCGGCTCGACGCCAAGGTGGATTTGTACACTGCCACTCTCAAACCAGCATCCTCCGCGGGCGGCAAGGCCCGCCGGCTTTGCAATCTCATTCATGGACAGGAGATCCCGATAGAACTGTCGCGCGGTCGCTTCTTCGCCTGCGGGCATGGCGAGTTGCACGTGATCAATGGCGGAAAAAGGATGGTTGGCCACGCGAACTCCTGTCTGCGAATTCTTTCCCGCAGCGCGGACCGGCTACTGGCAACGATTCTACCGGCTGCCGACAACGCCACGCACCGAGTCGATCAGCTTCGCCGAATCGTAGCCGACGCCGTCTTTGAAAACTGTCTCGACGTTTTCAATATCTTCGATATTCTTCGACGGGTCGCCTTTGATCACCACCAGATCGGCCTGCTTGCCCACGGCAATCGTGCCGATGCGGTCAAGATCGCCCAGATACTGTGCACCGTTGTAGGTCGCAATATGAATCGCCTCAACCGGAGTGAATCCCGCCTCGACCAGCAACTCGACCTCCCGCTGATCGCCGAAACCCGCGATCACTCCGCCCATGCCGGTCGGATCGAGGCCGGCAAGCAACAACCCTCCCGCCTTGGAAAAAGCATATTCGAATTCCAGTTCCTTCTTGAAAGCCGCCGGCCACGGCGAAACATCGCTGCCGTAGCGTTGCCGCAAAAGACTTGCATCGCTCGACCGCACGCGGTTGGCCAGCACCGCGCTGCGCGCATCCGGCGAAAGCGCGTCGAGCACTCGCTTCTGCATGGTCGGCCGCCCCGGGAAGCTTCCCATCTCGAACACCGGCAGCGTCGAAGTGACGGCCACATGGTGCTGCAAGAGATACTGAATCGAGTCGTGCATCGGCCCCGAGTTGGCATCAAGCTTCGCCATCATGAACGGATCTTCGGATTTCCCGTCGGGGCACTGGTCAGGTTTTTTATCGGCAACGAACTCCGTATCCACAAACCATCCGTGCTCCAGGTCATCGATCCCCAAATCCACTGCTTCACGCCAAGTTACGGAACACAGGTGCCCGGTAACTTTCGCTCCTCGCTTGTGCGCAGCCTGAATGGCCGCTCCGAGTTCGGCTCGCGTGATGAACATATAAGCCTTGAAATTGTCGACACCCTGATCGATCCAAAAATTTACCGTGCGTGTTGCATCATCAGGTCCGCTGAGCTGATGCATCTGCAACGCCCACGATCCCGCACCCTCCAGATACGGCCCGGTGACGTGCATCTTCGGTCCCGGCGTTTGACCGGAGTCGATCTGCTTCTTGAGTTCGAGGTCGGTATAAGGCTCAAGTGCGCCAGTGGTGCGAATTGTGGTGACGCCGCCGGCAAGGTAGAGACGCGGGAAGCTGAATCCCATCTCGCTGAAGATGCCGTTGCCGGCGGGATAAAACATGTGATCGTGCATACCCACCAGGCCGGGAATGACCGTGTAGCCGTGCAGATCGAGCACCTGCGCGTCTTTCGGAACGCTGGCCGAAGACGCATCGCCGACAGAATCGATCTTGCCCTTGCTGAAGACGATCGTCTGGTCTCCGAGCGCCTCGGAGCCCGTGCCGTCGATGACGCGCACATGAGTGAGCGCAACGACAGGCGCATCGACTTTGATGAAGGGCTTGAGCGCGGGACCAGGCGTTTGCGCCGGCGCCACGGAACACAAAAACAGAAATAGAACGAAGTCTTTGCGCACGATTCCTCCCGATCAGAGGACTCCAAAGGTAAATCACAAGGATCGATGCCGCAAGAAGCGGAAATAGTGGGGGTGGCAGAACCAGTTTCGTGTGCAAACAACCGTGGGGACTTGTCGAGAGCTCATCAACCCTCCATCAATACGCTCGTAACGGATTCCTTTTGAGGATCCCATATAACTTCTTCCTTGCCATCGACGTCGGCGTTGCTGAAACGCGCAGGCAGCGCGAACACGTAGTTGCGATTGCGGCCCAACTCTCCGGGACCAAGCGGAGCCGCGCTCACGAAAAGATCGTCGTTATCAATTTTTTTCCATTGCGCGAGAGTAAAGACCATAATCGGAATGTCTTGCAGCGAGCGGTCATCGGTCCAGCGGGGATTTCTGAGGACAAGAATGGGACCGCGCTCGTCATTTTCGTTCGAGGCCCCGTCGCTCCCCTCCCATTCCTGATGCAATACCTTTGTATCCCTTCCACGATGCCGGCAGCGCAAAACGGAAGCCATACTGCTTATCCACATACTCGACCGCGGCGCGCCGCGTCTTCGTCGATGCTATGTCACCTGATCGCTGGGTTGTGCTCTGCGACATCGATTGGTCCTGACCGCACGCGCCGCATGGCGACCCCGCGACAAGCACTGCCATCATCGCCGCCAAATGAAAGCTCATAAATTTTTCGGTACTGATCTAATTCAGCGTTCCGAGCAGTGCCAATTTTTCCAATCCCGATGATTCCACCCATTCTGTGCATCACCCTGGCCGGCGTCAAGGACCGCCCTGCTAGAATCATCTATTAGCCGCTCTCATCATGGATTCCCAGCACATCCGCAACTTTGCGATCATTGCGCATATTGATCACGGCAAATCCACGCTGGCGGACCGCTTGCTGGAGTTGACGGGATCGCTCAGCGCGCGCGAGATGCAGGCGCAGGTGCTCGATTCGATGGATCTGGAGCGGGAGCGCGGCATCACCATCAAGGCGCACGCCGTGCGCATGGCGTATACCGCGCACGACGGACAGACTTATCAATTGAACCTGATCGACACGCCGGGGCACGTGGATTTTTCCTACGAAGTGTCGCGATCGCTGGCGTCGTGCGAGGGCGCGCTGCTGGTGGTCGACGCTTCGCAGGGCGTGGAAGCGCAGACGCTGGCGAACTCTTATCTTGCGATCAATCACGGGCTGGAGATTATTCCCGTCATCAACAAGATCGACTTGCAGTCGGCCGACATTCCGCGCACGAAAGAAATGATCGAAAGTGCGGTGGGACTGGATGCGAGCGACGCAGTGCTGATCAGCGCAAAGACCGGACAGGGTGTGCCGGAGGTACTGGAAGCGATCGTGAAGCGGATTCCTCCGCCCAAAGGATCGCCCGAGAATCGGCTACAGGCGCTGATTTTCGATTCCTGGTTCGATTCTTATCGGGGAGTCATCGTTCTGACGCGGGTTTTTCAGGGCACGCTGCGCAAGGGCGAAAAGATTCGGCTCTGGTCAAATAGCCGCGTCTTCGACGTGGAAGCCCTCGGCGTGCTCACGCCCAAGCCGGTTGACATTGACGAATTGAAGGCGGGCGAAGCGGGATTTCTGATTGCCAACATCAAGAACGTCGCCGACACAAAGATTGGCGACACGATTACCGACGAGGCGAATCCCGCGATCGAGCCTTTGCCCGGCTTCGAAGAGATCAAGCCGATGGTTTTCGCCGGCTTGTACACCGTGGATGCGCATGAGCACACGCAACTGCGCGAAGCTCTGGAAAAGCTGCGGCTTAACGATTCGTCATTTTTCTTCGAGCCGGAGAGCTCGGTGGCGCTTGGCTTCGGCTTTCGCTGCGGATTTCTTGGCCTGCTGCACATGGAAATCATTCAGGAGCGGCTGGAGCGCGAATTCGGCCTCGACCTCATCACCACCGCGCCCGGCGTGCGTTACAAAATCACGCTCACCGACGGGCAGCTCGTCGAAGTCGACAATCCCTCGCGCTGGCCCGATCCCACGCTGATCGAAAAAATTGAAGAGCCAATCATTCTGGCCACCATCCTCACCAACGAAGAATATGTCGGTGGAATTCTGGCGCTGGTGGAAGAAAAGCGCGGCAAGCAGAAGACGTTCGAATACGTAAGCTCTTCACGAGTGATGTTGCACTATGAGTTACCCCTGAACGAGATCGTTCTGGATTTCTACGATCGCCTGAAATCGGTGTCGCGCGGCTACGCCTCGCTCGACTATCACCTTGCCGATTATTGGGAGTCGCCCATGGTGAAGCTCGATATTCTGGTGGCGGGCGATCCCGTGGACGCTCTTTCCGTCATCGTGCATCGTGATTTCGCCTACGAACGCGGCAAAGCTCTGGTTTCCAAAATGAGGGAGTTGATACCGCGCCAGATGTTCGAGGTGCCCATCCAGGCCTCAATCGGCACCAAGATCATTGCCCGCGAAACGGTCCATGCCATGCGCAAAAACGTTCTTGCCAAGTGCTACGGCGGCGACATCACCCGCAAGCGCAAACTGCTCGAAAAGCAGAAGGAAGGCAAGAAGCGGATGAAGCGGATCGGACGGGTTGATATCCCACAAGAGGCTTTCCTGGCTGTTCTCAAGGTCGGCGAAGGCAGCGACTAGCCAGCCCAGGTTTCCCGGGGCGATAATCCCGCATCCTAGAAACGACGGTAGTGTTGACAATCGCCGGGCCTGGGGCTTGAATATGCGCCGCTTCTGCTATGCTTTTGCTTTCCTTTTCGTCGTCGCCGTTTCGGCTTATCTACGCGCGGACTGCGACCCCTCTAAAGACGAGAGGAACTTTAAGGACAAACAGGCCGGAGCCGGGGTGGAGGTCCTAGGCGTAGATCTTGCCGCCGCTACAGCCGTTGATTCGGCGCTGCTGCCAAAGGTCGCGACCGGGCTGATCGGGTCGTGTTTCCCCAGCAAGGGGACGGTGGAAGGCGCTGTCTACGGGCAGTTCAGCGCGGCTGGGTACAAATACGTGCACATAGAAGACCTGGTGATCGAAACGATCAACTCCGCGACCAGCCCTCCGACTGTGCAGGTCAAAGGCACCGTAACCGAGCTCATCGAGGCTCCGAAATGTGCGACCGACGCGAAGGGTCCCTACCAGTTCTTGATGGATCATCGATCAAATAGCCTTGAGGCAGAGCCGGAGTGTGTGGACAGAGCATTTGCTGAGATGAGTTTCGAGGCAGGGTACAGAAACACTCGCGTTTACACCAAAGCCCTGGTCGATTTGCTCGATTTCGAGGAAAGAGACCAAGAGCCGGAAATATCTCATCATTTCGCACCATATCCCGCGATGGAGATTTTGGGCTCCATCCCCGCTGCTGTCCCCTACCTGGTCGACGCAATCAAGCAAAACGAAAGCGAATTGGTGCGAAAGAACGCCGCCGACAGTATCTTTTGGATCTACAGGGAGTGCACCCCCGCCGCAGTCGCAAGACTGAATCACGAGGCAGAGAAGCCAGAAGTTTCGTTCGAACAGAGAACGCGCTTGCAGATAGCTGCCGAATTCGTAAAGAACTATTTTCCGGGCGGACCCGGCCTATGCAAGGCTGAAAATGGCGATCCATCCACAGGGGCTGAGGTAGAGAGGAAAATCTCCAGTGGGGAGCTGCAGAGGGAACGCTTCGGGCAGTCGGAATGATGATCGGATGAAGCGGATCGGCCGCGTGGACATTCCGCAAGAAGCATTTTTGGCCGTTCTAAGGTGGGCGAAGGCAGCGGATAGCCGCCGATCGGGGCTGCACAAGCCATACGGGTTTCGATTGCAAGAATATGCAGTTTTCTGCTTTCAGGAAGGCGCCGCCTACAGGAAAGCCCGCAAGAATCGGGCTGAAAATCGAAAGTGCTAGAACGTCGAGATGTGCAAATCTCAAAAGCGACAATTGGAGCGCACGGAAATGGGAACTTTGATGTTAATGAACGATGAATTGCATAACTGATTACTATTCAGATATTTAAGGGAGCGGAAGAGAGCCTCGCGGAACCGACCGAGCGGTCTTTTCCGGAGCTGTTTCTGAAATTGATTTTCAATTCCACAATCTTTTCCACAGGTAAGTGGTGTCTTCCGATCGCCTTCGCAACTCCATGGTGGCTAAGGTACTTACGGTAGACGTTGTTTATAAGGTTTAAATCCCCATCCCGGTTTGAAATCAGCGGATCCAGTCGTCCTTGCTCAGGCTTTCAAAGCGCGTGGAGGACTTGAGGAACGCGAGCTGGATGGTGTCGGTTGGGCCGTTGCGCTGTTTAGCGATGATGAGCTTGGCCTTGTTCAGCAGGTCCGCATTGTCGCGATCATAGACTTCGGGCCGATAGATAAACATAACAACATCGGCGTCTTGCTCGATGGCGCCCGATTCGCGTAAATCGGAGAGTTTCGGTTCGTTATCCTTTGTGCCGCGGGTTTCAGGAGCGCGACTGAGCTGCGACAAGGCCACAACGGGAACGACGAGTTCTTTTGCGATCGCCTTGAGCCCGCGGGAGATGGCCGAAACTTCCTGCGTACGATTTTCATATCGTTTTGTGGCGGCGGTCATGAGCTGCAGATAATCGATCACGATCAGGTCGAGGCCGCCTTGGGAATGCTTCAGCCGCATGGCTTTGGCGCGCAGTTCACTGAGGGAAATACCCGGGGTATCGTCGACGAAAATTGGAGCCGTGCTCAGTTCCTCATAAGCGCGGGTTACTTTTCGGTAATCATCTTTGGGAAGGAAGCCGGTGCGCATGGCGTGAGAATCGATCTGCGCGCGAGAACAGAGAAGACGGAGCAGCAGGGCCTCGCTCGACATTTCCAGGGAGAAGACGCCAACGATTTTTTTGTCGCGAACGGCACAATTTTCGGCGATGTTGAGGGCAAAAGCGGTTTTGCCCATCGATGGCCGCGCAGCGATGATGACCAGATCCGAACGCTGCAGGCCGCTGGTGAGGTTGTCGAGATCTTCGTAGTGCGTTTCGAGGCCGGTAATGCGCTGGCCGCGCTTGAGCAGATCGTCGAGCGATCCGAACGTTGATTTGAAGATTTCGTGGAAGCCCTGAAAGCCGCGCCCGATACGCTTTTCCGAGAGCTGAAATATTGCCGCTTCGGCGTCGCCCAGAACCTCTTCGGCGGCATCGGACTGATCGCTCGCGCGGGCGATGGCAGTGCTGGCGGCGGAAATCAATCCGCGCAGCATGGCCTTGTCGCGCACAATCTTGACGTAATGCTCAATGCTGGGGCGGTCGGGCATGCCGACCAGCAGGCTCGAAACATAAGCCACGTCGCCGACGGATTGCAGTTCTTTGTGGCGCTCGAGTTCCTCGATAAGGGTGATCATGTCGATGGGGCGCGAAGATTCGGCCAGATCGACCATGCGGGCATAGATGCGGCGGTGGGAGTCGAGCGAGAAATCTTCTACCTGCAGGTGTTCGGCAGCCTGGTTGTAGGCAAAGTTGTCGGAGAGGATTGCGCCGAGAATGGAGCGCTCGGCCTCAACATTCGCCGGCAGCGTGCCGGGCATTGTGTACTCAGAAGTTGCCAAAACCTGATCTCCCACAATTACGCATTCATCCATTATGAATGAACGGCGAACAGAAGACGAATATAAAATTTTGCCGCACGCTGACCGATTGCCTTCGCGGCCGATGACTGTCAGTCATTGATGCGGCTAAAGAATTTTCGCAAGAGGAAGCGAATCCTGCCAGCAAAGAAACCGGGAAACTGTGCCTAAGCTGTTGATACTCCCACTTCCCTGTGGACGCGCTTCGGAAAACTGAGCTGTTGCCATGAGCCGGATGGCTTGGCGGTTTATAATCCAAAGTTTCAAATCTCACTCGCATTCTTAACTGTAAGGACGCATCTTGCTCGACTTCTTAGGAGACTTACGACGAACGCATTTGTGTGGAGTGCTGCAGCGCTCCGACGCCGGTACAAAAGCTGTGCTGATGGGTTGGGTGAACAAGCGGCGCGATCACGGGAGCCTGCTGTTCATCGATCTGCGTGATCGTACGGGCGTGACGCAGGTGGTGGTGAACGCGGAGCGCGACGCGGCGATCCACGAAAAGGCCGGAACGTTGCGCAATGAATACGTCATTGCCGTGACCGGAACGGTAAAACTGCGCGACGCCAACACCGTGAATCCGAACATGCCCACCGGCGAGGTGGAACTGGTCGCTGACCAGCTGCGCATTCTGAACGAGTCGAAGTTGCCGCCCTTCCTGCCTTCAGACACGGCGCTGACGAATGAAGAGACACGGCTGAAATATCGCTACATCGATCTGCGGCGCGACGTGATGCAGTTCAACATCGAGACGCGGCATAAAGTGGCCAAAGCGATCCGCGACTACCTCTCCGCGCAGGGATTTTTCGAGATCGAGACTCCGTTCATGACGCGTTCAACGCCCGAGGGCGCGCGTGATTACCTGGTGCCGAGCCGCGTGCAGCCTGGAACCTTCTATGCGCTGCCGCAGTCGCCGCAGCTTTTCAAGCAGATTCTGATGATCTCGGGCTTCGACAAATATTTTCAGATCGTGCGCTGCTTCCGCGACGAAGATTTGCGCGCCGACCGTCAGCCGGAATTTACGCAGATCGATCTGGAGATGTCGTTTCCGCAGGCGGAGCGCGTGTGGGAAGTGGTGGAAGGATTTCTGACGGCGGCATTCCAGGCCGCCGGATATGAAATCAAAACCCCGTTTCCGCGCATGGATTATGACGAGGCGATCCGGCTGTATGGGATCGACAAGCCCGATCTTCGGTTGCCGCCGTTCACCGATGTGCGCGACTGCTTCACGCCGGAAAATCTGAACGAGCTCGCGATCAACGCGAATCTGCCGCTGATCGCCATTCGCACGCCGAAAGTCGGCGAGCTGTCGCGCAAGGAACGCGACGACATCAAGCCGATGTTCCATTCCAAAGGCGGCGCGAAGGTTTTCGAGGATTTCAAGCGCATCGCGAACAAGTTCCCGGATGCGGCGGCGGCCGTGGCAAAAAAAAACGGCGCCGAGGAAAGCGATCTCATCGTGCTGGTTGCCGGGTCGGCGCAGCCCGGACCGCAAACCGCCATGCCCGCGCATCGCAAAGTCACTCCGGCGGAACTGGCGATCTACACGTCTGCCGGATTGTTGCGTCTCGCGCTGGGACAAAAATATGCCGAGCGGCATCAGCGTTTTCAGCGCGGAGATTTTCGTTTTCTCTGGGTCACGAACTTTCCCATGTTCGAGTGGGATGAGAACGAGAAGCAATGGATGGCGGCGCATCATCCCTTCACATCGCCGCATGAGGAAGACATGAAATTGCTGGATGTGCTGCGCGAGGGGTCGGACGGAGTCAAGGACCCGCAGTCGCCGCTCAGCGCGGTGCGGGCGCTCGCCTACGACGTGGTGCTGAACGGCACGGAGTTGGGGTCGGGATCGATT
>JASHOT010000190.1 GCA_030040965.1 Candidatus Sulfotelmatobacter sp.
CGCTGCGCAGCTTTTTTCAGATCGTGAAGGCCGGAGATGAACAGCAAGTGGTTCTGCAGCCGGGTTCTTCGACCGCAAGCAACTAGGCAGCTGTTTATACGCCGACTGGAAATGGCTTGCTGTGCGCAGTGGCCGAAACGCGTCCGCTGAATCGCCCTTGCAGCAGCGACATCAGGCCCGTGTACCAGTATCCGACGACGAACAACATAAGAAACGGCACGGTGATGTAGTTTTCGTTGTCAATGGCGTAATACACCGTGAGCGCGAAATAAGAGCCGATCAAGATTTCAAGCCACGGCACCCATCCCAGACGCCTGCGATATTTTGTGGCCCCCACCTTGTCCTGCCTGGAAACGACGCTATATTTCGGCGTCCGCGCAAAAGCCGACTGCTTGCCGATGAGAGCTTCGATCACAGCCTTGGTATTGGTGACGGTCAACCCGATTCCGAGCGCCATCAAAAACGGCAAATACACCAATGCCCGCGGCCAACGCCGCGGAAATAATTCGCGCTGCGAGACCAGATAGAAGCTGGAGATGGAAAATGTCGAGGCCATGAACAGCGGCAGATCGATGTAGAGCATCTGAAACCAGCCCTGATAAAAACGAATGATCATTGCCGGCAACAGGAGCACCGAGAGCATAATCATCAGCGGATAGCTGATGTTCGCCGTCAGGTGATACCAGGCCTCGACCTTGGTGTGCAGAGGCGCATCGCTCCGCAGAACGCGTGGCAAAATCTTTTTTCCTGTCTGAATCAGCCCCTTTGCCCACCGCGCCTGCTGCGTTTTAAAGGCCGTCATCTCAACCGGCAACTCGGCGGGACATTCCACATCCTGCAGATAGATGAATTTCCATCCCTTGAGCTGTGCGCGATAAGAGAGATCGGTGTCCTCGGTCAGAGTATCGTGCTGCCATCCGCCAGCCCCATCAATAGCCGAGCGCCGCCACATCCCCGCCGTGCCGTTAAAGTTGAAGAACAGGCCCGTGCGTGCGCGCCCCGAATGTTCAAGTACGAAGTGACCATCGAGCAGGATCGCTTCGACTTCCGTCAGAAACGAATAATTGCGATTGATGTGCGTCCATCGCGTTTGCACCATCCCGACTTTGGGATCGGTGAAGTGATGAATCACGCGCAGCAGAAAATCTTCCGGCGGCGTAAAATCCGCGTCGAAGATGGCGACGAATTCCCCCTTGGCCGTTTTGAGTCCTTCCGCCAGCGCACCCGCCTTGAATCCTTCGCGATTCGTCCGATGGTGATAGGTGACGGGATGCCCGAGCGCGGCATAACGCTCCACCAGTCCACGAGCGACGTCGACAGTTTCGTCGGTTGAATCGTCGAGCACCTGGATATCCAACTTGTCGCTTGGATAATCGAGCCTGCAGATGGCATCGAGCAGGCGCTCAACAACGTATTGTTCGTTGAAAATCGGCAACTGGACCGTGATCCGCGGCAACTCCGAAAAAATAGCGGCTGGTGCGGTAGTACGTTTCTGGCGATGCTTGTAATAGAGATAGACCAGAATGTAGCGATGCACGCCGTAGCCCGCGAGCAATATCAGCACCACGAAATATGGAATCAGCAGGGCGAGATCGAATCCGTTGGCGTGGTAAAGGCCGCGAAAAGTCGTGTCCAGAAAATGCTGGCGGATGTAAGGCCCGATGCCTTTCGGGCCAGAGAGCAGCGACCCGACGTCGGCACGAAGAAACATCGCAATAAGATATGGATTCACGGAAGAGACCGATGACCGACACCCGGCAAAACTTCTATTTTACCGGATTTGCAAGCCGTGATTCGATCCGGAAGCGCACACCTTCTCTCACGCCGCACCTGCTTTCGGCGTGTCGCGCGGAAGCGAAACCACCTCTGATGTGGGATGAAAACGTCTCACCGCCATGACGGTGAGCACGACAAAAACTGCCAGCAGGAGAAGTTGCGCGATGCCGAACGGCGGTTCTTTCTGCGTGGGCGCCAACGCGTGCAGCGCCGGCACTTTTTCAAACGACTGCACGACCAAAACGAAACAGTTGAAATATAGTGCAATCGCAGCCGTAATCACATAGGTCGAACGCCACGCACCAGACATCTTTCGCACGTAACGCGCCAGACCCGCAATCACCAGCACCACCAGCGACAAAATGCCAACCACGATTCCGGGCGTGATGTGGTCGTTTGGAAATGCAAAGCCGGTGAGGCTGGTCAACGCCGTGCTCGCCAGAAATAAAGAGGTCATGCGGTCCATGCGATTTGCCGTCAGTATGCCGTAAAGTACGACCAGGCCGGAAACGATTCCTATCAGGCTGATCAGTACGTGCAGCAAAGTGAAAGTTGCGGTCGACATTCCCAGAATCATGGCATCCTCCTATTGGCTCAGGAAACCGATTGTACGCCCAACGTAAGTTCAGGGCAGTACCGGGCAGTGGTTCGTTTTGAATGTTGCCGACATTATTTGGCCTTCGACCGGCATCATCCCGAGCGGAGCCGTATTTCAGGCGGAGAGGGGGATCTCCCTACGCACAAAACGGTTTGCACGGGAGATCCCTCGGCCCGCGGTTTCGCCGCCCCCGGCTGAAGCCGGGGGTCTACCTGAGAGCGCGGGACTCGAGATGACGCATTCAGATGGGAGAGATTTCGAACCGCACCGACACTCACCTATTGCTGAGCCATGTTAGCTCAGTTACAAATAGAAGCGAATGCAACCCAGCTCAACGACGAAGGATTCCGTACGTCATTCCTACGCGTTCTTCGAATTATGGACTCGCATTCGCGCGTCGGAGTTTTGGATCGTCTGGATCGCATTGATTCTTCGCGTCGGCTGGATCTTCGTCGGACACACCTATAAGTTCAAGGCGACGGATGACAATTTTGGATTCGGATTCGAAATGGGACGGATTGCGGCTTCCCTTGCATCAGGCCACGGCTTCAGTAATCCCTTCGGCCCATCAACCGGCCCCACGGCCTGGGAACCTCCCCTGTATCCGTATCTGACTGCGGGAGTATTTCTTCTCTTTGGAATCTATTCCAAGGCGTCGGCGATCGTGCTGCTCACGGTGAATAGTGTGTTTTCGGCTCTCACCTGCATTCCCATCTTTCGCATCGCGCGGCGGATGTTCTCGGAAAAAGTCGCAGTGGGATCGGCATGGGCGTGGGCTCTGCTTCCGAATGTGATGTTCTGGTGCACGCGCTATGTATGGGAGACGAGCCTATCGGCGCTACTGATCGCGACGATCTTCTGGCTGACGCTCCAGTTCGAGGAACACGACGGCTGGTTGCCGTGGATCGAATTCGGGCTGCTCTGGGGCATCGCCGCCCTGAACAGCACGAGCCTGGTATCGTTTCTGCCGGCCGCAGGGCTGTGGGCTTGGCATCGGCGCAGAAAATCGGGCAAGCGATCGCTGGCTGGCGTAATAGTGGCGTCGGCCGTTTTCCTTGCCTGCGTCGCGCCGTGGATCATTCGAAATTATCAGACATTCGGCAAGTTCATCTTCATCCGCGACAATTTTGGCAACGAGTTGCGGCTGGGTAACGGAAACGGAGCCGATGGCACGCTCATGCTCTACCTTGATCCCATGCACGATACCGATGTGATGCGTCAGTATGAAAGCATGGGAGAACTCGCCTTCAACGCCATGCGCAAGCAGCAGGCGATCGCCTACATCGAAGCCGATTACGCGCGATTTGCGTTCCTGTGCCTGAAACGCTTCATCTGCTTCTGGGCAGGCCCCCCAAAGGCGACCGAGCCCGAGTGGCTGGGACCCGCCAAGAACTCGCTATTCCTCGCATCGTCTGTGCTCGCGATCTGGGGATTGGCGCGCGCCCTGCGCCAACGCCGTTCGGGAGCTTGGCTTTTGCTTTGGCTGATCCTGTTTTATCCGGCTATCTACTACGGAGTGTATGCGATCCTGCGCTACCGTCATCCGATCGAACCGTTGATGACCATCCTTTGCGTTTTTCTGCTGACTGAGATTGGGAAGAAGCCGGCGGCTTCTCGCGCCCAGACATAACACACCGAAATTGATCTCACCAAACAGAAACATGCGCGTCTAACCCGTTGAAACGGAGGGAGTCATGAATCGCTATCGCCTATCTTTAACCAGGTATGCGGCTCTGGCCGCGATTTGCACAGCCGGGCTGGCCTTGGCCGCACAGGCGTCGGATCATCGCGGGGATCTGACCGAGGAGTTTCACCAGACGTATGCGATCACGCCCGACGGACGCGTTGAACTGAACAACATCAATGGCGACGTGCACATTTCCAGCTGGGACCGGAATGAAGTAAAAGTCGATGCCGTAAAGTACGCCGACACCAAGGAAAAACTCGACGAAGCCAAGATCGAAATAGATTCTGGCAAGGACTACCTCTCCATTCGCACCAAGTATCCCGACCATGACAATACCTGGACGTGGGGATCGCATCACAACCCGGCCAGCGTCGAGTACACGCTGACGGTCCCGCGCACCGCACGTCTGGATAAAATCAATCTGATCAACGGCGCGCTAGGCGTCACCGGCATCAGCGGCGAAGTCCGCGCCTCCTGCATCAACGGACGGCTGGACGCACATGATCTGTCGGGACGCGCGGAATTGTCGACGGTCAACGGTCGCCTGGATGCTCATTTCGAGCAACTGGCTCAGAATTCCATTGAACTGAACTCCGTCAACGGCTCGGTCGATCTGACCATCCCCTCCGATTCGAATGCGGAACTGGAAGCGAGCACCGTGAATGGCGGAATCGACAACGATTTCGGGCTGCACGTGAACCATCACCGTTTCGTTGGCCACGATCTGCGCGGCGAGATCGGAAACGGCGGGGCGCGGATCAAACTCAGCGACGTCAACGGCCACCTCGAGATTCATCATGCCCAGGATGGCCACGCCATGAGCCCGGTGAAAGACTTGAGCCATCGGGACAAAGACGACGATGACGACAGCACGATCTGAATGGCGTCTCGGCCTTGAATTCCGAAGATCGGAGCCATGAGGAAACTCCTGAAGGTTGGCGGCATTAGCCTAGGTATCGTTCTATTGCTGATCGTAATAGCCGGCGGCTTCGTCTATGCGATGCTGCACCACTTTTACCCGTCGCCGCCGCAGGCCAAATATGGCACGCCGAAAGACACACTCGAAGCGCAGCGGCAGGATCTCGATTATTTCGCGAAGCTGGTCGCGATGGATCGCTCGTACTCGACTGAGGCTCGCACCCAGGCACAGCGACGAATAGCCGAGCTCGCGGATTCGAACGCCGTCATGCCACGACCCAATCTCCGCGTGGCACTGATGGAGATTGCCGCTCTCGCCGATAACGGTCACACACGCGTGGATAGCGATTCCGGAGCCGATCCGATGGAATTGCCAGTGCGCGTTGCGGATTTCTCCGACGGCATCTATGTCTTGCATGCGACCAAGACATACGCTGACCTTCTCGGAGGAAAAGTCGTCTCCATTGATGGCCATCCCATTGACGACGTCATGGCCCGGCTCGAGCAGCTTCGCGGCGGCGCTCCCCAGTGGCGCAAGGCATATGGGGAGGTGTACATCGGCTGGCAGGATGTGCTG
Organism: Candidatus Sulfotelmatobacter sp.; assembly: GCA_030040965.1. Lineage (GTDB taxonomy): Bacteria > Acidobacteriota > Terriglobia > Terriglobales > Acidobacteriaceae > Sulfotelmatobacter. Next base: position 5,557 of record JASHOT010000190.1, read on the forward strand.
GTTGGCGCGGGCATTGCTCCCGACATGGAGCACTCGACGTGGACCGTAATCTTGCCATCCGGCACAACCATCACGCGCACGCTGACGCCGTATAAACCCAGCGAGGACGAGCCGGACATATTCATCAACCGCATCTACTCGCCAGAGCCGCTTACGGATCTGGGTCCCGATTGGGTTGCCTATCAGCCAGATCGGCCCGCGCCGATTACCTTGGCCGATTTCGATACGACGTTCCACCGCGTTCGCTTGCCGCACTCCTGCGTCATGCTGATCCAATTCAGATCTAATGACGACGAAGGCAACAACCACATTAAGGACTTCGAGGCTGCGACCACGGCCGACATGCAGGCGAACAGACCCTGCCATCTCATCTTCGACAATCGATTCAACGCCGGCGGCAATCTCACCAAGACGATATTTTTCGCGAAAGATCTGCCGGACCTCATCGCGCCAAACGGGAATATCTATCTTTTAACCTCCGGCATGACCTTCTCGGCAGGAATCACGACCACGGCGCTGATCAAGCACGCCGGCGGCGGCCGCGTCACCATTCTGGGCGAGCCGGTGGGCGACAGACTCGCATTCTTTGCCGAAGGAGGGCGGGGCTGCCTGCCGAACTATCCTTTGTGCCTGCACTACGAGACCGGCAAGCATGATTACACACATTCCTGCCACGATTGGAACACCTGCTTTTGGTTGATCTGGTTGCTTCCCGTACGCGTGAATACTCTCCAGCCGGATGAGACGATCTCAATGAGCTTTAACGACTGGCGACAGGGACGCGATCCGGTGCTCGAGCGCGCGACAGCATTAGCAACCCGCAATTAAGAATCAGAATCCGGCTGGGAATCCTTGGCCATGCTCGTGAATTGCTGACTCTCAATAGATCGTGTACCCGGGCGCGGGCGTGCGCAGGTCGGGTTTTGAGGCCATCAGCAACAGCGCGCCCTCACGCTTGAACGCCTTCAAATCCTCCAGGCTGTGGAACGATTTCGTTTTGTAATCGTCGGGCGTGGGCGTGTCATCGGGAATGCGGCGCGCCTCTACGTTTTCGAAAGCGTGCTTCTTGAGGAGCTCCACGTATTCCTCTGCCGAGCGCACGTGCACTGGGACCTTCAGCTTGTCGACCCATTGCAGCGAATAGACGTTGTCTTTATAGAGATTGATCAGGATGAATAACCTTCCCCGCGGTGCCATCACGCGAAAAAGTTCCATCAGCGCGCGGTCCTGGTCGGGATAGTAGTAGAACGACTCCACCGACAAGACCTTGTCGAAGAAGTTTTCTTCCCACGGAATCTGCTGCGCCGATCCCCATACATAAAGAATGTTTTCGAAATCCCGGGACGACTCGCGCGCCAGTCGCACCATTTCGTCCGAAACGTCGAGGCCGACAGCCTGTCCGAATCCTTCCGGCCCATCGCCAACCAGTCGCGCTAAAAGGCGCGTGGCCCAGCCCGATCCGCAGCCGAGATCGAGCACGCGCTCGCCCGGGCGCAGGTTCATCAGCCGCAATGTTTTCTCGGTGATGTCGAGATGGTGATTCTCCATCTTCGGCCCTTCGCCGGCATTGGCCCAGCGGTTGAATTCCTGTTGCAGTTTTTCGTCGGGAGTGAGCGGTTTCTCGGTCATACGATCCTCATATCGGATTGACTTGCGTCATCCCGAGCAGAGCCGTTTTTCAGGCGAAGCGAGGGATCTCCCGAGAAACACCCTGCATGCCACGGGATATCCCTCGGCCCGCTGGTAAGCACGCGGGCTCTCGGGATGAAGCAGAATTCTGGTCCCTCTATTAATAAATCAATACCACCTCTTTTCGCTTCCTGTGCTACAGTTTTCCTCCGCATGGCGACACGCCCACAAACTCCTCAGCCTGATCCCGCGCCGCTTTACTGCCCGAACTGCGCGGAGGAAGTGACCGATCCGTTGACCTGCGGCGATTGTTCATCCGTCATTTGCCGGCGCTGCGGCACGCCGCTCGAATCTCCTGATGAACTTGGAATCGGATAATGGAACCTGCCAGGGTCTCGTCCGCCATTCCGACCTCGTATCCATCTAGCGAAGCCGAGTCAAAACCCTCGCTTGTTCGCGGACTGGGCCTGCTTGACTCCGTGCTGCTGCTGGTGAGCGGCATCATTGGGTCCTCGATTTTTCTCACCGCAAAAGATATTGCCGGCCCCTTGCCGCAGCCGGTTCTATTTCTGGCCGTCTGGGTCCTGGGCGCACTGATTTCTCTTTGCGCCTGCTTCGCCTTCGCAGAACTGGGATCGATGTTTCCCGATTCCGGCGGGCAATATATCTATTTGCGCGAGGCCTACGGCGATCTGGTGGCATTTCTTTATGGCTGGATGCTGTTCAGCGTAGCGAACGGAGGAACGATCGCCGCGCTCGCGGTGGCGTCGGCCGCATACGTGGGCAATGTTTTTCCTTTTGTTTCACACGAGCACATTGTCTTTTCGATCTTCGGGATCGCTATAACGCGCGCGCATCTGCTGGGCCTGTTTTTGATCGTCGTTCTGACTTATGTGAACGTCGTCGGACTGCGCTGGGGTACGCTGCTGCAAAACGTTTCTACCTGGACGAAGTTCACCGCGATGGCGGCATTCGTGGTGTTGGGACTGGCTATCGGCAAGGGCCATTGGGAAAACTTCCAATCCCACGGAGTCAGCTTGACGATGGGACTCGGCCCGGGAGCTCTGATCTCTGCGCTGGGAGTCGGTTTGATCGCGGTGTATTGGGCTTACGACGGATGGGTGTATATCACCTGGGTCGCGGGCGAAGTGAAAAATCCACGAAAAAATGTGCCGCTGGCGATGGTGCTCGGAGTGCTCGTGGTGGGCGTGATTTACATCGCTATGAACGTGACCTATGTCTACGCGTTGCCGTTGAAGGAAGTGGCGGCGCACGAAACCATCGCACACGCGGCGGCAGCCGCGCTGTTCTCACCGCAAGCTGCTGTGTGGCTCTCGCTGCTGATCGCGATTTCCTGCTTCAGCGCGGCGGCGACCTGCACGCTCTCGGGAGCCCGGGTCTATCAGGCCATGGCGCAGGATGGAGTCTTCTTCAAGCGCATGGCCGCCATCCATCCGAAATGGAGAACCCCCGCGCTCAGCCTGATTGGGCAAGGTATTTGGGCTGCCGCGCTCACCATCAGCGGACGCTACGATCAACTTTATACTTACGTGATTCTTGGCATGGTGCTGTCCTATGAACTGACCGTGATCGGCATGTTCTGGCTGCGCTGGAAGCGCCCGGAGATTCCGCGGCCTTATCGCTGCACCGGCTATCCCTGGCTGCCGGCCATTTATGTGATTGCCGGCCTGGCATGGATTCTCAACACGATGTGGACGCGCCCGACGGAAACTTTCTGGAGCATCGTCATCGTATTAGTTGGCGTGCCGGGATATCTATACTGGAAACGCTCAGCGAAGAACATGTAGGGACGGCCGCACCCGGCTTTGCGTGGAATGCTGCGAACGCTTCGTGCTCGGCCCCCGACTTTTTCACTTCCGCGCAGTCGGAAATGACCTAAATCCGCGTGCGAATTGTGGTGAATAGACGAAGCCATCTCGTCTTTCTCTGTGCCTCTGTATCTCTGTGGTGAATGGCTTTACACCGGGCTGGCCGTCTTGCGCGCCGGATTGAAGAACGGCATCGACGTCACCTTTACATTCGTCTTCAGCCGTATCGCTTCAATCGTGATTTCCATCTGCAGTTGCGTACCAGGTTTCGAATATTCGGTTTCAAGGCTGGCGAGCGCGATCATCTTCTTCAGTGTCGGAGACCACGTGGTCGTCGTGGCCTTGCCGACCTGCTTGTCTCCCGAGTAAACGGGCACGGCCACGCGCGAAGCCTGGGCCGGCGCCGCTGGAGTCAGCCCATAGAGCTCGTAAAGCTGCTCGACGTCGATCCAATCGACTTCGAGGCCGCAGAACTGGCGCGGGACGCCGTTTTTGGCGTCACGTTCGAGCGCCCGCTTGCCGATGAAATTCTCTTTTTCAAGATGCACCATCTTGCCAAAACCGAGTTCAAACGGCGAGAACTTCTGCGATGGAATCAGCGCCTTTTTCGAGCTCGTGTAATCGACTTCGATCAGCAGCAACCCGGCCTCGACCCGCGCGACATCGAGCGCCAACATTCCGGCGGCGTGTAGGTCGAACGGCTTGCCTTTCTCGGCCAGCGCATCCCACACCTTGATCGCTTCGTTCTTTTCTCTGTCGCCCCACGGCATCCAGATTTCGTAGCCCAGATCGCCCGTGTAACCGGTGCGAGAAATGTCGACCGGGATGCCGGCAATTTTTCCCCGCGTGACGCGAAAATATTTCAGATTGGCGATGTCGGCTTCGGCCACGGCCTTTAGCAGCTTCGCCGAAGTCGGTCCTTGCAGAGCAAGCGCGGCAACTTTTTCGGAAATGTCCTCGATCTGCACGTCCATGTTCAGACCGTTTTGTCGGAACCAGCGCAGGCTCGGATCGGCCGCGGTCCAGCGATAGACATTTTCCTCGAGCCGCGAAATCGTGCCGTCGTCGATGACCTTGCCCTCTTCATCGCACCAGCAGCAATAAATCACTTGCCCGACTTTGACCTTGTTGATGTCGCGCGTGATCACACGATTGACCAGCCGAGTCGCGTCCTTGCCGGTGATCAGATACTTGTAGAGCGGTGTGATGTCGATCAGCGCGCACGCGTTGCGAATGGCGTTGTACTCGTGCTCGTGATGCACTTCATACACGCTGACGGTGTAATATCCCGACCATTCACGATAACTCAGGCTGTGGCAAAGGGAAAAAGTGCGCTCGTGAAATGCAGTTCCGATGGGCAAAGTGGCGACCTCGCAGAAGTTCAGTCGAAGCCGGATTATATCTCATGCCTTATGTGGCGCGGGCACTCCTGCCCGCGAGTTCTGTCCACGAGCACGAAGATGTGAAAAACTCAAAGCCTTGAGTCTTGGAAGTCGAACAATCGCTTCGCCTGATGTCCTGCGTCGGTGTCGCGGGCAGGAGTGCTCGCGCCACACCGGCAAGACAAAGACCAGCATTCCCGATACAATATCGATTCGTTATGCGCACCATTCTTCCATCGACGTGCAGCATTCTGCGCAGCTGGACCGTCCTGCCCAGCGGACTCTGATCTCGCTATCGCACCACTCTTTGCACGAGTATCATTGCGTTTCTGATCGACAACAATCCTCAAAGCTCCCAGCTCAAGGCTCATAGCTCATGGCGAACAACTACGATGTCATCGTGATCGGCGGAGGCCACAACGGCCTGGTCAACGCCGCATATCTGCAGCGTGCAGCCAAGAAAGTGCTCGTGCTCGAACGGCGGCACGTGCTCGGCGGTGCGGCCTGCACCGAGGAAATTGTCCCCGGATTCAAGTTTTCGGTCTGCTCGTACGTCGTGTCTCTTCTGCGGCCGGAAATTATCCGCGACCTCGACCTTCCGCGACATGGCCTCGAAATTCTTCCGCTCGACGGCACGTTCACGCCGATGCCCAGCGGTGATTACCTGTGGCGCGTTAACGATCACGGCAAGACGCACCGCGAGATCGCACGCCACTCACGGGTCGACGCCGAAGCTTACGACGAATTCGGCAAAGCCATGCAGGCCATGTGCCGCTTCGTGAAGCCAATTCTCAGCATGGTGCCGCCCGACCCGACCACGCTGAATCCTCGCGAACTGATGAAGCTGCTGTTCGTCGGCCGCCGGTTTCAGGCCATGTCGAGCTACGACAAGTACAACCAGGTTCAGCTCATGACCATGTCGGCGATTGATTTTCTCGATCAATGGTTCGAGACCGATGTGCTCAAGGCCACGATGTCGGCATCGGGAATTATCGGGACATTTCTTGGCGTGCGCTCGCCGGGAACGGCGTATGTGCTGCTTCATCACTATATGGGTGAGATCGACGGAGCCTTTCGTGCCTGGGGATTCGCGCGCGGGGGAACGGGGGCGATTTCGAATGCGATCGCCGATGCTGCGCGCGAAGCAGGGGTGGAAATCCGCACCCAGTCGGCCATTGCGCAGATCATCGTGAAAGATGGCAAGGCGAAAGGCGTGGTTCTCGCCAACGGTGACGAAATTTATGCCAACGTGATTTCTTCCAGCGTCGATCCGCGGCTGACGTTCACCAAGTTCATGGGCGCCGAACACCTGCCCAGCGACTTTCTGGAAGAGGTCAACCGCTATAAGTTTCGCGGATCGTCGGGCAAAGTGAATCTGGCGCTCGACGCGCTGCCGAACTTCAAATGTATGCCCGGGCCCGGGGCACACCTGCGCGGCGCGATCTCGATTTCGCCGGCAGTCGAATACATGGAGCGCGCCTACGACGATGCCAAATACGGCAATTTCTCGCGCCGTCCTTACATCGACATGGTGATTCCGTCGCTCACCGATCCCTCCGTCGCGCCGCCGGGCAAGCATGTGATGTCGTGTTTTGTGCAGTACGCGCCGTACAAGCTGGCACCCGGACTCCACTGGGACACCGAGAAGGAAAAATTTGGCAACGCAGTGATTGATACGATTGCCGAATATGCACCAAACATTCGCGAGATCATCATCGAGAAGATGGTCGTCACCCCGCTCGATCTCGAGCGCGAATGGGGCTTGAGCGAGGGCAACATTTTTCAGGGCGAACTGTCGCTGGAACAGCTTTTCTTCCTGCGTCCCGTGCCCGGATGGGCGCAGTACCGCACGCCCATCAAGAATCTCTACATGTGCGGATCGGCCACGCATCCCGGCGGTGGCATCATGGGCGCAAACGGACGGCTGGCCGCGCTGGAAATTCTGAAAGACATCAAAGGAGCCGCCTAAATGCCGGGAACCGGACGTGACATGCTCATCATCGGCGGCGGCCACAACGGTCTCGTCACCGCTTTTTATCTTGCCAAAGCCGGGTTCAAACCGCTCGTTCTCGAACGCAATGCGCAGGTCGGCGGCGCCGCGGTCACCGACGAATTCCATCCTGGATTTCGCTGTTCGACTCTGGCGCACACTGCAGGCCCGATCCGACCGGATATCGTTCGCGACATGCAATTGGAAAAGCACGGGCTGAAGCTCATCACGCCGGAAGTTTGCGTGACGGCGCTTTCGCCGGAAGGCCGAGCGCTGACTCTTTATCAGGATGTTGCAAAATCGGCGCAGCAGATTGCAGCGTTTTCTCGGAAGGATGCGGCGAAGTATCCGGAGTTCGAAAAGTCTCTTGGCAAAATCAGCAAAGTCATCGCCGAAGCGCTCGCGACCACGCCGCCGGATATCGATCATCCTTCGACTGGCGATTTGTGGAGCATGCTGAAAACCGGCCGCGCCATCCGCAATCTCGGCAAGAAAGACATGTTCCGCCTGCTGCGCTGGGGACCGATGGCCGTCGCCGATCTCGCCGCGGAATACTTTGAGACTGAACTGCTGCGTGCGGTGGTTGCGGCGCGCGGAGTGTTTGGCACTTTTCTTGGGCCGTGGTCGGCAGGAAGCACGCTTGTGCTGTTGATCCGCGCCGCAGGAGATCCTCATCCCGTGGGTTCGGCAACTTTTGCCGCGGGCGGCATGGGCGCGGTTACACAAGCGATGGCCGCGGCGGCAAAGGCCGCAGGCGCGGAAATTCGCACCGGCGCCGAAGTGATTGAAATTCGTGTGCAGAATGGCGCGGCTACCGGTGTGTTGCTTTCGACGGGAGAAGAGATTCACGCGAAGGCGGTCATCTCGAACGCGGACCCCAAACGCACTCTGCTCAAGCTCACCGACCCAATGCACCTCTCACCGGATTTCGTGCAGAAATTGCAGCACTATCGCGGAAATGGTACGGTCGCGAAAGTCAACCTTGCACTTTCCGGATTGCCGAAATTCACTGCACTCAATGGCGATGCGAGCGCCCTGAGGGGCCGCATTCACATCGGCCACGAAATCGATTATCTGGAGCGCGCCTTCGACGAAGCGAAGTACGGTGAGTTCTCGAAGCAGCCCTATCTCGAAGCCACCATCCCCTCGCTGACCGATCCCACACTCGCCCCGGATGGTAAGCATGTCATGTCGATCTACATGCAATACGCACCGTACAAACTAAGAGGTGATTGGGAACAGCAGCGCAAAGCCCTCGGCCAGACTGTGGTACAGACACTGACCCAATATGCACCGAACTTGCCGGAGTTGATTTTGACGCACCAGATCATCACGCCGCATGACCTGGAAGAAAAGTACGTCCTGACCGGCGGGCAGATCTTCCACGGCGAACTTGCGCTCGATCAGTTCTTCACCATGCGTCCATTGCTCGACTGGGCGCGCTACCGCACGCCGATCGAGAATTTGTATTTGTGCGGGAGCGGCACGCATCCTGGCGCGGGCTTGACGGGCGGGTCGGGAGCGAATGCGGCGAGGGAGATACTGAAAGCCCTGAAAAGCTAGAATCGTCCACCTGCACATCTTCTTAGGAGCTTTTTCGTGATTTTTCAACCCGACTTTTCACGACGGCTCCGTCGAGGGCGTGCAAGTTTCCGACTCGACGGCTCGGGTATTCCTACGGACAGAAGCGGGACAACAGTTCACACTATTGCTTCTCGGAGTTAAAGCCCTTAGGATGAACGATTTTAGAGAGGGCAACATCATCTTCGAATTGAACGTCATGAGTCCGGATCAAATCCACCAGGAATTCGTGTTCGAGGCCTACGGATACAGCGAGGAGTCCAAGAAGAAGTTCGGTCTAGCCGAGTGGGTCAACAATGCGAAAGCTACAAACCTAAAGGCCCTCGAGATTACGCCGTCATACGGTAGTTCGCTCTCCGCAGTCTTTGAGAATTACACGATGGTAGAGGGAACGTCCCTCGCATGAAGAATAGCGCCATCCTGCTCATCTCCTGCCCTGACCAGAAGGGCGAAGTCGCGGCCATCGCCGACTTCGTCTATCGCCACGGCGGCAACATCCTGCACGCTGACGAGCACGCCGACGAAGAATCCGGCCTGTTTCTCATGCGCGTCGAATTCGATCCGAAAGATTTCGACATCGGGCTTTCTTTATTCAACACCGCTCAAGCAGTTCATCCCAGTTCAGTTCAGATTGGCCATTCTGAGTTCGCCAGGCATTTCGAGCCGCTCGCCGCGAAGTTTCAGATGAAGTGGCATCTTGCGCTGTCTGCGCATCGCCCGCGCATGATCATCTTTGTCTCCAAGTACGACCATTGCCTGGTCGATCTTCTGTATCGCCACAAAAGCGGCGAACTCGACTGCGACATCGCATTGATCATCTCCAACCATCCCGACAACCAGGCCATCGCCGATTTCCACAGAATCCCCTACGAAGTCGTTTCCGTCACCAAAGAAAACAAGACGCAAGCCGAGGCGAGAATTCAATCTCTGATTGACCTGCATCGCCCCGACTTCATGGTGCTGGCGCGCTACATGCAGATTCTGTCGAACGATTTCGTCAACCGCTATCCACAGCGCATCATCAACATTCACCACTCGTTTCTGCCGGCGTTCATTGGTGCGCGCCCGTATCACCAGGCTTTTGAGCGCGGAGTGAAATTGATCGGCGCCACCAGCCACTACGTCACCGAGGTGCTCGACGACGGCCCCATCATCGAGCAGGATGTGGTTCGTGTCTCGCACCGCGATACGGTCGACGATCTCATCCGCAAAGGCCGCGACCTCGAGAAAGTCGTCCTCTCTCGCGCCGTGCGCTGGCACGTCGAAAACCGCGTTCTGGTCTACGGGAACAAGACCGTCGTGTTCTGACGCTCCGCGCGGAAGTGCAATGAACCTTCGCGGCGTGCTGTCCCAGCGGTAACTTGCACCGAAAGTAACCTTTCGTCTTTACTTAGACATGAGTAAAGTTTCAGAGAAAGTAGTGTGTCGGGGGCATTTTTGGCCGAAGATCTTCGGTTTGAACTAGCTATTTTGGCGACTGTCCAGGGCTTTTATCAAAAGCTCATGCGCGACTCGCTCGGCGGCGACGTGCCGATTCCGAGCGGTCTCGACGAGGACGCTCTCCGCCATAGCGACCGCGAACTTCCCACCACGCTTTCGCGCATGTATCGCTGGCTGCACCTGCTCGATATGGCGATTACTCCCGCCATGGTGCGCCAGGCGCTCACGCCCGACACGGATTCCGAAGTGGCAGAGGCGCTTCTGCGATATTTTGTACGGCGGCGCGAGCCGAGCGACGTCAATCGCGACAAGACCGACCTCATCGCGACGTTTTTGTATCGCCATCCCCGCGTCCCCGGACAGTGGGAGCAGAGCGGCTATGGACTGGACGGAGCGCTGCCGCTTTCGCCATTTGAAATCGCACTGATCGAGATTCTGGCTGATACCGATGTGCCCTCACTGCCCGAGGAGCATGTGCAGTTGCTGCGACGCTTCGATCCGCTGCGCGAGGAAGTGTCGCGCTTCCGTGATTTCAACGCACTCATCGATTCCGGCGTCATCGCTCGGGTTCGAGAGCTGAAGCAGTGGCTCGACTCCTCGTTCTATCATCCTGGAGTTCTGGCCACGGTCGCCGCTTACAATTGCGCTTTCGGCCACAAATTCGATGAGCTTTTTGCCAAGGCGCTCACCGAAATCAAGAGCTTTGGCCAGGCGCTCGAAGAAATGGGCGGTACGATCCTGAGTACAGTCGATGGCGTGGAAGTCACCGTGGAGCACGTGGCGGCGATCGAAGAAAAACAGATGCTGCAAGCCGACTACGCCAGCACGCTGGAAAAATTCCGTCGCGTCTCGAAATTGAAGAAGGAACTCGACCGGCGCCCGCCCATCCGGCGTCCGTTAATGACGCCCGTAGGTCAGGCATCGCGGGCCAGCGCGGGTTCATCCGCGGGAGCAGCGCCGAAAACCGCCAAGGCCAAAGCGGCGGCAGCCAAAGCAGCGGCCCCCGCGGTATTTCAGCCGCCCACAGTCACGGCACAGCAAATTGCCGCTGAGGATGGAAAACTGCGGCGCGTCGAGGAATCAATTCGCGTTTTCGTGCGCGTAGCCGATCCGAAATATCGGCAGGTCGTGCCCATGCGTTTCTTCAATCTGACTTTAACTCCGGCAGAAGCCGACGCCTACAGCGCGGCCTTCCTGGAAGAAAAAAGTCTGCGCGCGGAAGTGGCGCGCACGCTCATTCGGCTGGTCTCGATCTCCGCCCGCATCTCGACCGAACTTGAGGAATTAAAGCGCAGCCAGAAAATGTCATCGCTGTGGAAACTGCATGCCGATGCCGTTGTCGTTTTGCTCGATATGGCCAGTACCGCGACGGAAGAAGGCGGCAGCGTAGCCAAAACAGCCGAGCAAAGCGGCTCGGGCGTGGCTGCAAAATCCATCCACGAATCGGTTCAGAAACTGCGCGCGCAGTCCGACGTTGCCGTGAAGACCCTCGCCAATGTGAGTTGACGTACTTCCCGCGACCTGCAACTGCTTAAACGCTGACGCCTCAACTGAACAGCCGCACACTATAATCACGTCGATGGCCAGCGATCCCTTCCTGTCGTGGGCGAACCGCACCGTGCTTCGCACTGGACGCGAGGAGCCCTACCTGAGCATTCAGGACATCGTCGTCTTTGTCCGCGATCTGGACGTGAGTAAGCCGTTCTACCTGCAACGCTTGGGCTTCGAACTGCTCGCAGAACAACGCCTTCCCACTGGCGAGCGCTGGATCGAAGTGGCGCCTCCCGACGGCAGTGCCAATCTTGCGCTGGTTGAGCCGAAACCCGACAGCCCGGAATACCACCTCATCGGCGGCTACCGATGGGTCCTTTTTATGACCGAGGATGTCCACGCCAAGTACAAAGAATGGAGCGAACGGGGTGTCCGTTTCTTATCCGCTCCCGAGACGCCGGGGTGGGGCGGCACCTATGCGCGCTTCGAGGATCCAGACGGGAACGCATTTGGCCTGGAGGGGTTCGATGAGGTAAAGCGAAGCCTTGAATTGAGCCGGCTGGCGCACGCAGAGAAGCTTGAAGCCGATCGCCGGGCTGCCCAGGAAATGGAAATCGCCAAGCAAGTCCAGGCGCGGTTGTTTCCGCAGATTCAACCGCAATTGCAGACCGTCGACTATGCGGGTACCTGCCTGCAGGCGCGACAAGTGGGAGGCGACTACTTCGATTTTCTGAGTCTCGGACCGCAACGGCTGGGTTTGATCATCGGCGACGTTTCCGGCAAGGGGATCGCCGCTGCTCTCTTGATGGCGAATCTACAGGCCAGCCTGCGGAGCCAGTCGTCATTGGCCTTCGATCACCCCCAGGCATTGCTCAGATCCGTGAACCGCCTGTTCTATGACAACACGAGCGACAGTGCCTACGCATCGCTTTTGTTTGCCGACTACGACGATTCGACCCGGCGACTGCGGTTCGCCAATTGCGGGCATTTGTCCGGACTCTTGCTGAGAAGAGACGGTGATGTTGAATTGCTTGAGTCGACGACCACGCTGCTGGGGCTCTTCCAGGAGTGGGACTGCTTCATGCAGGAAAAAGAACTTTTTCCCGGCGACCTGCTTGCACTCTACACCGATGGCGTCACGGAAGCCAGCAACGTTCAAGGAGAGGAATTTGGTGAGCGGCTTTTGATTGAAGCGCTGCGGCAACATCGGGAACTGTCGTGCCAGGCTTTGCTGGCCGCAGTTGTGGATAGAGTTCGGCGATTCGGCTCTCAGGAACAGCACGACGACATAACGATAATCGTCGCGAAGTTCAACAGCGGTAAATGACCGTGACCTGCCAATGACCAGACGTTCGGGCACCGGCAGGGCCTGCGTTCATGAGCACGGAAAAAGCGGGCGAAATCGCCTGTCCCCCGGATGAAGGCTTAAGCCAGCGGGGACGCAAGAGTTCTGAATCGAAACCGCGAAGCGTGCCATCAAGATAGCACAAAGCCGCGAACACGTTTACCCCTCCACCTAAACCAACAGAGTTTGCACGCAACATTCTTTGAAGGAGAAGCCTCCCATGAACAGTTTTGATTCGTTGCTAAAACGTAACAAAGATTTCGCTGCCAGTCAGTCTGCCGCGCGCGAGCTTATGCCCCGAGCGCTGCCCAAGGTAAAAGCAATCATTATTGGTTGCGCCGATATGCGCGTCGACCCGGCTCACGTGCTTGGAATCAAACCGGGCGAGGCTGTCGTGATGCGCAACATCGGCGGCAGGATTACTCCAGGGTTGTTGGAGCAGTTGGGCCTTCTGGGAAGAATCGGTGAAGTTGCCGATGCGATTCCTGGCGGTGGCGGGGAATTTCATCTCATCGTGATGCAACACACCAATTGCGGCATCACCTATCTCGCCAACGATCCCTCCATGCTATCGCGCTATTTTCAATTACAGGAAGGGGAACTCAAGAACAAAAAAGTTACCGATCCCCGTGCAGCGGTGGCTGTCGACGTCGCGCTGCTGCGGGCGATTCCCGGATTGCCGGCAGACTGGGTCATATCAGGCCTGGTTTATGACGTCGCCACGGGACTGGCTGAGGTCGTCGTGCCGCCCACGGCGATCCGCGCCGCGGCATAAGATGTCTCATCATTCGAGCGCCCAGTCGCTTTCAAATGAATAAATTCGAATGAATAAAAAAAGACGGGCGTCTCCACGCCCGTCTCAAGTTTCTCCTCGCGACTCGGGACTCCCGACTCGCGGCTAGTTGATATCGAACTGCTCCTGATGCACTGCCGGATCGCTCTTCACGATGATGGTCCGCTTGGTCATCTCTTCCATCTCGTTCAACAGCCGGCCGTTGTTCGACTTCAACTCCTTGGCCACGTCCGGATGCACGCGCAGCATGACGTCTTCATGCTCGAGATGCTTGGCGATCTTGCGCATCTCGACGTAGATTTCGTTGCATACCGTGGTGACCGATTTCACGTAGCCCGTCGCCTGGCAATAGGGACAGGGCGCGCCGATGGTGCGTTCGAGCGACTGCTTGACGCGCTTGCGGGTGATCGCCACCAATCCAAAATCGTTGAATTGCAGCGTTTTTGATGGCGCCCGATCGTGACGCAGTTCCTCTTCGAGAGCCTGCATCACGCGCTGCCGGTTGCGGCGTTCATCCATGTCGATGAAATCGATGATGATGATGCCGCCCAAGTCGCGCAGCCGGACCTGGCGCACGATTTCCTTGACCGCGTCCACATTGGTCTTGACGATCGTGTCTTCCAGACGCTGTGTCTTGCCGACGTACTTGCCGGTGTTGATGTCGATCGCGACCAATGCCTCGGTCTGGTTGATGACAATGTATCCGCCACTTTTCAGCCAGACTTTCGACTTGAGCGCCTTGTTCATCTCTTCGGTGAGCCCGAACTGTTCGAACAGCGGCGTTTCCTTGGTGTAGAGCTTGACGCGCTTGACCATAGCGGGCTGGAAACGATTGAAGAAACGCAGAATGCGTTCGTACTCCTGTTCGGTATCGACCCAGATCACGCTGAAGTCAGACGTGACCTGATCGCGCAGCACACGCTCGACCACGTTAAGGTCGTGATAGATGAGCGCGGGCGGCTTGGAATTTTCCGCGCGATTCTTGATGTCCTGCCACAGTCCCTTCAGGAAGCGGATATCGGCGCGCAACTCGTCTTCGCTCGCGCTCTGGGCCGCGGTGCGAACAATGAATCCGCCATGGCCGTTTTCGCGCTCGCTGACGATGATTCGCTTCAACCTCTGGCGCTCTTCCTCGGAAGAAATCTTGCGGGAGACACCGGTATGGTTGACGGTCGGCATGTAGACCAAAAACCGTCCCGGCAGCGCGATGTGGCTGGTGATGCGCGCGCCCTTCTTGCCGATCGGTTCTTTCGCGATCTGCACCAGAATCTCTTGGCCCTCTTTTAGCAGGTCGCTGATCTGAGGAACCGGAGCCGACTCCCTGCGCCGGAAGCGGCGTTGTCCGCCGCCACCACGGCGGCCCCCGCGGCGTTCATAACCGCGCTCGTATCTCGGCCGGGGTGAGCGCTGCGTATAACCTGCCGTGGACGCGGGCGCCCGAACTTCCGCGCGGGCGTCGACCGTGCCGTTCCCTCGCGCTTCGGCGTCGAGCATGGCTTCGGCCTCGGCTTGCGCCTCTTCGAGTTCGATTTCTTCACTGTCTTCTTCGGCTGCTTCGAGGGACGTATCGCTGGCTACTGCGTCGGTCTCACCCAGCGATGTACGGTGAATTTCCTCGACGGCTTCGCGGGCATCCGCGCTGAGCTGGGCTGTGCCGCCAGGTTGAATCTCCTCCTCAAATTCGTCATACCCTTCGTCAGAAGCAGACTCGTAACGGATCGTGTCGGCCTCCTCATCCTCAATGGTTTCTTCTTCCAGCGTTCCCGGTGCGGCAAACACGGAAGATTTCTCATCGTGTGCTTGAGGACGCTCGTCCGTGTGCTCGGCGATCGGAATCAGCTTGTCACGCACTTCCTCTTCGACCTCTTCGACGATTTCTCCCGAGTCGTCTTCCGGCGCATCGGCATGGCGAGTTTCACCCGGCCATCCGAGAGCGGGCAATTCGGTTTCTTCCCCGCGGCGAAAATCCTGACTCCATTCCGTTGAGGTTGAGGCCGAGAGTGCCGGAGCCGACTCGACCGGCTCGTCGTGAATGGCATGAGTGTCATCATGTTCCTCATGCAACGGTTCGGCCGCAGAGGATTCTCCCGCGGCAAAGATTGGTTCGTCCTCAGGAAATGTAGCCGCCAGAGGCACGCTGGTTTCATCCGCCGTTTGCGCAGTCGCGTCCGAGGCGGCATGAACCGGCTCTTCCTGGACTGCTGCGGGTTGCGCAAATCTCGAATATTTCGAAATCGACTCGCCCGGCAGAAGGATCGGCGTATACCCGGCCACCGGTCGGGAGGGCGACGACCTGCCGGAGTCTGAAGGTCGCGAGGAGGCCCCAGACCGTCCGTAGTGCTGATCAGTTCCGCGCTCTGCGCCTCGATCAAATCCACGATCGCGGCCTTCGCCACGACTATCGCCGCGACGTCCGCCACGCCCACGTCGACGACGGCCGCGCCAGTTTCCGCGTTCGCGATTCTCACCGCCGCTGGCCTGCTCGGGCTCCGTGCTGGCCGCTTCGGTAACTTCTTCAGCTCGCTCGTAACCTTCCGTCGCCGCGTCCGACTCGGCCAGGCGTTCCGACTCGACGGTACCTTCGGTAACAGCTCCTTCGGACGCCGTTACGGTTTCCGTGCCAGGAGCTTGCGGGCGCATGTCTTGCACGCCGCGATTTGCGGGAATCGTCTCCGTCAGATCGTCGTCGTGCTCTTCTAAGTCCATGAAATCGGAGACGTAGAGAAACGCGTCGCGCTCCAGGCCGATATCGACGAAGGCCGACTGCATGCCAGGCAGCACGCGGGTTACGCGGCCCTTGTAGATCGAACCGGCGAGGGTGTATTCATTTTCACGCTCGAGATAAATTTCCGCGAGCAGATCATCTTCTACCAGCCCCACTTTGGTTTCGTGGGGCGTAGATGAGACAAACAATTCTTTATTCATTCAACACTCCGGTCCCATCGGCTTCCTTATGCCGAGGGGCACTCACCGGTCGGTAGAAAGAAGATTTACGGGAGGATCAAGCGGAAGGACGCGTGCGTAAGATGCCGTTGCCTTGCGCAGACGACAACGTGCCCGGGAGATGTGTTCTCCCGGCCGAGTCCGCTGCACATGCTTGGGAATCTTTTGCACTATCGCTTTCATGTGCCGGGGTTGTGACCGCTCTCTGACCGATTGGGTCGGGGGCCGTTCCCCGCCCGGCTGCCTTCCAGCTTAGATCCTGCCCGACCTTCTTCTGCACCTTGGTGCATCCGGCCGGTGATTCTTGCCCTCTTCACGCGAGGGCGATCGAAATTTTCGGCGGCGCCTCGGAATTTTTCAGCCGAAGCTCAGCAAGTGTCCGTCCTGCCGTCTTTCCTATCGTTCGTCCTTCCGTTCCTGAACCCTATGCCTCTGAACAGCTTCGCCGAACCGGCTCACCCAGTTCGTCGGCTTCATTCACCTAGTTAACGAAGCGGCGCATGCGAACATTCATTACCATCCCCAGCGCCAGGAACATGAACAATACGGAAGACCCACCATAACTCATCAACGGCAGGGGTATTCCAGTGACCGGCATAAAGCCAACCACCATGCCGACATTGACCAGGATATGGAAGCTAAGCACAGCCACCACACCCATCACCACGAACGTGCCGGCGCGGTCGGGCGCCGTTTGCGCGTTCTGGGTCAAACGCATCAGCACAATGAAGTATAACAGCAGAACCCCGAGAGCGCCTACGAATCCATGTTCCTCGCTGAACGCCGCGAATATGAAATCCGTTTGCGGAATCGGCAGGAAGGCCCCATGTGTTTGCGAGCCTTTCCCGCCCCAGATGCCTCCAGAACCCACCGCAATCATGGATTGCTTAACTTGATACCCCGACCCCTGCGGATCCAGATCGGGATTCTCATAACTCGCCAGCCTCTGCTTCTGATATCCCTTAAGGACATGATGGCTGATCGCCGGAACGTACAGAACTACGCTAATCCCGATCACCGCCACCAGAAAGACTGACAAACCCTGCCTCCACTGCAACCCTCCCAGAAACATGCCCATAGCGGCAATCGGGAGATACGTCAGGGCGGTACCGAGATCGGGCTGCTTCAAAACCAGCAACATGGGAATGCCGACAATCGCGCCAGCCTTCATGAAATCCGACCATGAGAGCTCGCGCGACCGCATCTCCGCAAAATACCGGGCGACCGCCAGAATCAGAATCAGCTTCACCCACTCCGACGGCTGAAAGTGATTTCCTCCCGGCATCTTGATCCAGCGCTTCGCTCCCAGTGCCTTGGTGCCGAACACCAGCACCCCCATCAGCGACGCAACCCCGGCAATGTAGAACCAGTGAATCCGTTCCAGCAGCGCCTGATAATTCACCAGGCTCATCAGGAACATTGCGCCGACACCACCCAGAATCCAGTAGATCTGTTTCACGTCCGAGCCTGCGAACTTGGTGTGCAGCGTGGCGCTGTGGATTTCCATGACACCGAGCCCGCAAATGAGCAGGACAAAGCCCAACAGCACCCAATCAAAATCGCGAAATGAAACGTAGCGTGACATCAGTTCTCAGTTGTCAGTTCTCAGTCTCCCGCGGTTGGGGTATCCGAAGTTACGCGCCCTGCCGCAGTCGCGACCACAACGAATGCGCTCCCTTGATGACCACAGGAATGAAGACGATGCTTCTGACGACGCGGTACCCGCGTCGCGGAGTCCAACCCACGCGCATTCCGAAGAAAAGGCCGATGCACAATGCGACGGAAAGTCCCCAGCCAAAGGCTTCGTCCCTATTCATTCGGACCTCGCGGTTTCCGCACACAACTCGGTACTCGGTACTCGCAACTCGGCATTAATTAATTCCCGGCGCGGCCGTTGCCAGGGGAACCCGCGACTTTCCGACATCCAGAAGGAAATGGCCGCCCTGTAATTTATCTTTGCCGCCATCGGAATCAGGCTCCGTCCACACGGCGCCGACATCGACTTTCCCCTCCGGCTTCGGTTTATCGGCCATCTTGGGCGGCAGACTACGCTCCTTATCAACGTAGGCTTTGATGACCTGTGCCGCCACGCGGGCTGCCAGCGGCCCTTCTTCGCCGCTCTCCCACAACACGACCACGACAATCTCCGGATTTCGTCGAGGGCTCACGCCCACGAACCAGGCATTATTCTTGAAACGCGCTTTGCCGTTCGTCAGCTTCGCCTTCGCGGCGCCACTGATCGTCTGGGCTGTGCCGGTTTTTCCAGCGAAATCGATTCCCTGCAAGTGAGCCGCTCCTGCGGTTCCCGACCAGGTCTGCCCCGTCGCATCCACAACGACGGGCGAAGTTACGTCCGCCATGGCATCGGTGATGATTTGCCAGTTTTTCGCATCGAGCGGTACCTGCACTTTATCCTGCGTATCTGAGGCTGGCGTCAGATTCGGTGGGAGATCGCTGGGAAAAACCACATGCGGGCGCACCAACATCCCTCCGCTGGCGATGCCGCCAATTGCACGCGCCAACTGGATCGGCGTCACTGCCACCGCACCTTGCCCGATGCCAACAGAAATGGTTTCTCCGGCAAACCACTTCTCCTTGAAGTTACGAATCTTCCATTCTTCTGACGGCACAACGCCGCTGACCTCATTGGGCAGATCGATCCCAGTCTTCTGCCCTAATCCAAGCATGGTCGCGTATTTGGCGATACGATCGATGCCAAGCTTTTCCGCAAGCGTGTAGAAGAAAACGTCACAAGACTGGTAGATCCCCTTCGTGATGTCGACCACGCCGTGCACGCGATGCCTCTCCTTGATCCAGCACTGAAAATACCGCCCGTAAAACTCCGCGCCGCCGTTGCAGACCACATGCATGTCCTGCGCTATGCCTTCCTGCAATCCAGCTGTCGCCATGATGATTTTGAACGTCGATCCGGGAGCGAGCTGCGCCTGAATGGCCTTGTTCAGCAGCGGCTTGTCTGGATCGTTCACCAGCTTGTTCCATTCTTCACGCGAAACCCGCACGGCAAAATCGTTGGGATCGAACGTAGGCCGGCTCACCATCGCCAGAATCTCGCCCGTGCGCGGGTCCATCGCCACGATGGCGCCGTTTTTTCCCTCCAGTGCTTCTTCGGCCGCAATCTGCAAATCGATGTCAAGCGTCAATTTCAGTGGCTTGCCTGGAATCGCGTCGGTCTCGCCGAGACGTCCCACCTCGCGCCCATGGCTATCGACCAGCGCCTGGCGCGATCCATTCGTACCCATCAGCACCGCGTTGTACTGCCGCTCGACGCCGGAGATCCCAACGATATCGCCCTGGTTGTAGAGTTCGAATTGTGGCTGGTTCAGCATGTCCTCGCTGACTTCGCCGACGTAACCGATGAGGTGGGCCATGAATCCATTGCGCGGATACAATCGCCGATGGACCATGATCGTGTCCAGTTCCGGCAGTTCGTTCTTGTGCGACTCGATAAAAGCCAGCTCGTCGGGCGTGATGTCTTCTTTCAGAAAAATCGGTTCGTACTGCGGCATGCTGGCAAAGTGACGGATGCGGGCGCGTACTTCATTGGGATCAAGATGCAAGCCCTCGCCGATGAGATCGGCGTCAGCAGCCAGGTCGCGCGAAGAATCGCGCAGCAGCAGCGCGGAAAATGACGGGTAGTTGTCTACGATCGTCCGGCCGTTGCGATCGAGAATCTTGCCACGCGGCGCGAGAACCGGCACGTTGCGAATGCGATTTTTTTCCGCCGCCAGCGAGTAGTAATCGCTCTCCATCACCTGCAGCCGCCACAATCCATAGGCGAGGATCAGGAAAATCGCGAGAATCGCATATTGCGCCGCCGTCAGGCGAATCGCGGAAACTTTTTCGTCACGGGCAAACATCAAAACCAGTCCTTAGTCGTTGGTCGTCGGTCGTTCGCTCTTGGTTTATTTTATGCCGCGAGCCTCGCGTCTGACGCTCACCGCCATGACCTAAGTCATCACGCCAGGTTTGGCCGACGACCAACG
Organism: Candidatus Sulfotelmatobacter sp.; assembly: GCA_030040965.1. Lineage (GTDB taxonomy): Bacteria > Acidobacteriota > Terriglobia > Terriglobales > Acidobacteriaceae > Sulfotelmatobacter. Next base: position 25,984 of record JASHOT010000190.1, read on the forward strand.
ACTGACGACCAACGACGGCCTCTCACGTTCTCTGCTTAAACTTATCCAGCGCAAAATATAGAAATGTCCCCAGCATGGCATTCGCCAGCCCGGCGAGAAAGCCGTGAAACCAGCTCTGGTTCTGCGTCATATTCAAGAGAAAACGACCCACAGCCAGATATACAGCCGAATGCACCAGGTAGAATCCCAACGTCACCAGAAAGCGCGCGCCCGCATTTTCGACATCCAGCTTGACACCCAGTGACGATGCACCATAACCCACCACGGTCTTGGCAATGCCATACATGCCGATCGGACCGCGCCCGAGCATATCCTGCGCCAAGCCAATCACGGCTCCCGTGAGCAATCCGGAAATCGGGTTGCGCCGCGCCATGGCGAAAAAGATCGTCACCAGCAGCGGCAGGTCAATGTAGACGGCAAATCGAGGAAACCGCACCGGAATGAAGGCCTGGAAAAACAGCGCAAGCAGCGGGACTCCGATCGTCACCGGAATGCTGAACCGGTAGACCTCAACCTGCTCCCCCGATGTGTAAGTGATGGGCACGCTAGTGTGGGTTCGCGTCGTTCGCGGTTGGCGATGCCGGTAGTTGCGCGGGAGGTTGAGCCGATTTCGGCTTTGGGCTGGCAGGTTTCGGCGACACGGTCGGCGCGTTCGTGCCGGCAGGAGCTGACGGAACTGCCGCGTCGCTCGACATTCCATCTCTCGATGCTCCGTCGCTGGACGTCTTCTCCCTCTGCGCCGCTGACGTCTTCGTAGTCGATGGCGAGGCCGTGGACGCAGTTCCGTTAGTCGCGTTCGCCGGCTTGATCGGACCAGCTGCCGCCGGGCTCGCTCCTGCTTCCGCAGCGGCCCCCGATCTATCCGTTGTTCCGGATCCCGTTTTCGGCGTTGTTCCTGAAGAAGATGCGCTCGCGGGCTTCAGAGCAGCGGTCACCGCCGCCCCATTCGGCGTCGACTTCGCAGACGCTTCTGGTGCAGCACCACCCGCGGCCGCCGGTTTCGCCGGCACCGACGGCAAGCGCTGCGCCAGGATGTCCGCCGCGCGCATCCGGACATCGCCCTCGGCCACCGCCTGACGCTGCTGCTTCTCGACAACCACCAGGACTTCTTCGAGCCGACTCAGATCAGCGGCCGGCTTGATCTTAATATTGAGGAAGAGATCCTTGCCGTTGGTCACTTTGGCAACCGTCCCGACCGGCAAGCCTCGCGGGAAAATTCGGTCGCCGCCGCTGGTCATCACCCTTGCGCCGATGGGCACCGTCTCATCGCTCATCACGTCGTTCAGCACAACCTCGCCGTTGGACGTGCCGCCCAGCCAGCCCTGCAGACGGTCATCGCCGATGATGACGCCCACGCCGCTCATCTGGTCGCTGATCATCAGAACCTGTGCATCCGAGGAATTGACCAGAGAAACCTTTCCCACGATTCCGTCCGCGGTAATCACCGCATCATCCTTGCTGATGCCGTCGTCTTTTCCCTTGTCGATATAAATTACGCGATTGGTGGGCGTGCCGCTGGTTCCGATCACTTGCGCGGCAACTGTTTTGGCGATGAACTGTTCCTTGAACGCCAGCAGATTCTGCAAGCGACGAGCCTGGGCGGCGTCTTCACTCAGCCGGACTTGCTCGAGCCGCATTTGCTCGATCTGATCCTTGAGCTGGCGGTTTTCGGCGCGCACGCCGCGCAGATAAATGTAGTTATGCCAGAGATCGCCCGTGCCGTGCTCAATCCACAACACTCCGCGCTCAAAGGGAGTGATGGCGCTGATGACCCAGACCCGGATCAGCCGCGTGTGCTCGGGATCGTTGCCTCGCTTCACCTGCGTGGCTAGTCCCAGCACCTGCAGAAACAACACACCCACGAGCCAGATCAGATTCTTGTAGCGGCCGAGTACGGATTCCATAAAAAAAGTACCGAGTACCGAGTTGCGAGTACCGAGTGACGAGCCTCGTCGTTTTGCTCGGTACTCGGTGCACGGTACTCAGTACTTTGTGCTATTCGATCGATATCTTCCGCAGCAGCTTGAAGTCGGAGAGCATCTTGCCGGTGCCCAGCACCACGCTGCACAGCGGGTCGTCGGCGATCGAAACCGGCAGCCCGGTTTCTTCGCGGATGCGCTTGTCGAGATTCTTCAGCAGCGCGCCACCGCCGGTGAGCACGATGCCGCGGTCGCTGATGTCGGCCGAAAGCTCGGGTGGAGTTCGTTCCAGAGCGACGCGAATCGCATTCATGATGGTCGAAACGCACTCGCTCAACGCCTCGCGAATTTCGCCGTCATCGACGGTGATGGTTTTGGGCACGCCCTCGATCAGGTTGCGACCCTTGATCTCCATCGTCATCGGCTTGTCGAGCTGATGGGCAGAGCCAATTTCCATCTTGATCTGCTCGGCGGTACGCTCGCCGATCAGCAGGTTGTACTTGCGTTTCAGATAATTCATGACCGCTTCGTCCATCTGATTGCCGGCCATGCGCACCGAGCGTGAATAGACGATGCCGCTCAAGGAGATGACTGCGATGTCGGTGGTGCCGCCGCCGATATCAACGACCATGTTGCCGGAAGGCTCGGTGATCGGCAGGCCCGCGCCAATCGCGGCGACCATGGCCTGTTCGACCAGGTGCACTTCACTCGCCTTCGCGCGATACGCCGAATCCATGACCGCGCGCTTTTCGACCTGCGTGATCTCCGAAGGCACGCCGATCACGATGCGCGGATGCACCAGCATCTTGCGGTTGTGGGCCTTCTGGATGAAATAATTCAGCATCTTCTCGGTGACCTTAAAGTCGGCGATCACACCGTCTTTCATAGGCTTGATGGCGACGATGTTGCCGGGTGTGCGGCCCAGCATCTCTTTCGCCTCTTTGCCCACAGCCTCGACCTCGCCCGTATTCTTGTTGATGGCGACAATCGACGGCTCATTGACCACGATGCCTTTGCCGCGCGCGTAAACCAGCGTGTTGGCGGTGCCGAGATCGATCGCCAGATCGCTGGAAAAAATGCTGAAGAGCGAACGAAGATTGTGCGCGCGATTTCCGTTGGAGTATCCGTTATTCGACATGGCGAAATTTATCCCGCGTCCTTCCCGGGACGCTTCCTTCCGGGCTATGCCCAGTCCTTCCGATTAAATTGTGGCGGGATTGCTGGCTCGCTCTATTTTACGAGATATCCGGCAACCCTGCTTGAATTCAAAGTTTCAACGCTTCAAGGTTTTCAGAGTTTCAAAGTAAAACCGCCATCGTTTTAAAAGCAGTGTCGGTTTAAAATCATCGCGCCCGCTCAACCTTGAAACTATGAAACTTTGCCACTTTGAAGCCTGTTCTACTGAATAATGATCTTCTTCTGCTGCGTATTCACTCCGCCCTGCGCGGTTTGCGCCGTCACCGTAATCACAGCTTCTCCCGTCGGCAGCGGCGGCGTGAAGTAATGAAAGGACCCGTCCCCGCCAACCATCGGCACTTCGCTCCCATTCACCATCACCCTCGCGCCATTCTGCGTCTTGCCCGTTATTTCGATCACGTGCCCGTGCTGAATAAACGGATCCAGATCCAGCAGAATCGCGTCGGTCCCGTTGCCTTTGGCAATAATCGTGAAGCGGTTCTTCTCGCTTTCGATCGATTCCTTACCACTCCCGTCGTAGGACTGCACCATCCAGTAATAGGCGCCTTCGCCCAAACCCGAAACGGTCACGGCAGCCGTGGTGACTTTTTTGTCCACCAGTGTAGAGGAAAAATATGGATTGCGGGATATACGAAGGCGGTAACCGGCTGCGTACGCCATCGCAGTCCAGGAAAATTCCACATCTTTGGTCGCTTCGCCGGAAAACAGCGGCGCCATATTGGCCGGCGCGATCGGCGTGGGTGGGCCAGTCTCCTTTGCTTTTTCCAGATGCGCCTGCTCGGCCTTGAACGTGACTTTCTCCCAGTTGGCCAATTGCACCGTCTCGCCGTTCCGCGTGACCTCGCCGGTTCCTTTCTTCATCAGGATTTCGTGCTGATCGGTGGTGGGATCGTTGTGCACTTGCGCCGCCGACTCGGGAGCCAGCGACGCCGTGGCTCCCGCCACGATCACTTGCGACTTCGATCCCTGGCTGTAAGTCGCTGTCGAGAGATCGACTGTGCCCGTGCTCACGGCCACAGCCACGTTGGTCTGCTGCTGATCGTTGGCCGAGTTCTCTTCGACGACGATCAGCGAATCCTGTTTGACGGTGTAGCTGGTGCCGTCGTTGAAAACCACCTTCGCCATACCCTCGGATCCGGTCTGCACCACATCGCCTTTTTCGAGCGGAATGTTGTAGTCCGCCGTGACCCACGTGTTGCTGTTGCCCTTCTTCACGCGCACCGTGCCATCGAGCGCAGTGAAGTGCGCCTGCTGCGCCGTCGCCGTGCCCGCGCCAGCCGTCTTCGGGGCCATGCCGGCAACGCGCTCGAGCAGTTTGCCAATCACGTCATCGGCCTTGCGAACGCTCGATTGCGTGAACTGTGGAAACGTCACCCACATGAAGCCAAAGAAGATCGTCGCGCCGGCCATGATGAGCAGCGCGACACTCCGGTAGGAGACCGTCGTCCACGCAATGTGGATCCCCGGTTTGCGTTCGTCAGAAGACACGTTGAGCCGGCAACTCTCGAAGCTTCATGAATTACTTCGGTAAAAATCAAAGTTAGCATAAGGAAAATGGAGGAAAGAACGGGTAATGGGCCGGAAGGGTTACCGAAGTGCGGCCTTGTGGGAGCTGATCATTCCGTCCGACGTTATTTCGCCTGCCGAGTTACCCGTTGATTCTGCCGCGCCCAGTCAGGGCAACTCACGCCCGACGGGCTGCCCACAGCACCGTAGAAGCTCGTCGGATGCGTTTTGCAATACTCTGCCACACTCTCAGGACTGTACAGGTTGCTTGGGTTCTGCTCCGCGGCAGGTGTAACTCCAGCCAAATCGTTAGCTCGCCCTTTGCCGTGGCCCGGAATCGACGGAACCGCCTCGACGAGAACAACCACAAGCACCCCCCCCGCGAGTACGGCTGCGCCCACGAGCCGGGCCCTGCCCTCTAGGAGCGGACGGATAACGGAGGGTGCCTCCGTCCGCGGCTGTGTCTCCTCAATCCGCGCCGTGTTCTCGGCAGCGGCGGCTGTATTGCGCTCGATTGCAAGCAGCAGGCTGAGCAGGCTGGCAATCGCTGCGACGACAACGCCCATGAATAGCACACCGCTGACCACTCCGATGACGATGGCGGCATGCGTCAGCGATTGTCCGCTTAGCGGATGTTCGCCACTGAAGAGCGCCCAGCCGATGACGATCAGGGAAGGCATGATCAGCACGAATGCTGTGAACTGAAGAATCGCAATGAATATTTTCAGCCCTAGGAATTTCACGCTGCCTCCTTTCGGCGAGGACGGCTCGGGTGGAATTATAAATGCGCAATCCCGGCCGGGGGCTTCCCGGCCTTGCCGCTCCTTCCCTGCCCGCTGTAGCATCAAAGGTTGAGCATTCTTAAACCGACATAATCCGCACACAGAGCCCGCAGACATTTTCCGCAGGCATGTTCGGCACACATTTTTCAGCAGACATTTTCTGCCCAGGAGACTTCCCCATGGCTACCGACACCTTTACCGCCCCGGCCACGCTTGGCACCAGCACCGAAACCCGCGTCGTCAAGAACTTCGTCGACGGCGAGTGGGTCGACTCCGTCACCGGAGAGACTTTCGAAAACCGCAATCCCGCCGACACCCGCGACCTGGTCGGCATCTTCCAGCACTCGAACAAAGACGACGTCAGCGCCGCCGTCGACGCAGCCAAGCGCGCCTTCGCCAAGTGGCGCCTTGTGCCCGCGCCGCGCCGCGCCGAAATCGTCTTTCGTGCCGCCGAAATTCTCATCGAGCGCAAAGAAGACTATGCCCGCGACATGACCCGCGAGATGGGCAAAGTGCTCGCCGAAACCCGCGGCGACGTCCAGGAGGCCATCGATGCGGCCTACTACAACGCCGGCGAAGGCCGCCGACTGTTTGGCCCGACTGTCCCGTCGGAAATGCCCAACAAGTTTGCCATGGCTGTGCGCCAACCGATCGGCGTCTGCGGCATGATTACGCCGTGGAACTTCCCCATGGCGATTTCGTCATGGAAACTTTTGCCCGCCATCGTCTGCGGCAATACCTGCGTCATAAAGCCTGCGCAAGATACGCCGCTTTCGACTTTCAACCTCGTCCGCGCGCTCTCCGACGCCGGACTGCCCAAAGGCGTCATCAACATCGTCGCCGGATACGGCGCTGAAGTCGGCACGCCGATCGCCGAGCATCCTGATGTGCGCGCCGTTTCGCTGACCGGATCGTCCGCAGTCGGACGCATCATCGGCGGCATCGCCGCAAAAAGTTTCAAGCACTGCTCGCTCGAACTCGGCGGCAAAAATCCCATGATCGTCCTCGATGACGCCAACCTTGACCTCGCCATCGAAGGCGGACTGTGGGGCGCATTCGGCACCACCGGCCAGCGCTGCACCGCGACCAGCCGCATGATCGTGCAGAAAGGCGTGTACCGCGAATTCGTCGAGCGCCTCGTCGATCGCGCGAAGAAACTGAAAGTCGGCAACGGCCTCGACGAAACTGTGCATATGGGCCCAGCCATCAACGCCAGGCAGCTCGAAACCGATTTGAGCTACGTTGAGGTGGGAAAGAGCGAAGGCGCGAAGCTGGTGTGTGGCGGCAATCGGCTCGACAAGGGCGACTACGCCCACGGATATTTCATGGAACCCACCGTCTTCACCGACGTCGATCCCAAGATGCGCATCGCGCAGGAAGAAATCTTCGGTCCAGTCGTTGGCGTCATCCCGTGCGACAGTTTCGAAGACGCCATCGAGATCGCCAACGGCATCGAGTACGGCCTGTCTTCTTCGATCTACACCAAAGACGTGAACAGAGCGTTCACCGCCATGCGCGATCTCTACACCGGCATCACCTACATCAATGCCCCTACGATCGGCGCCGAAGTGCATCTCCCGTTTGGAGGCACGAAGGCCACCGGCAACGGGCACCGCGAAGGCGGCATCGGCGCCATCGATTTCTATACCGAGTGGAAGTCGGTCTACGTGGATTACTCCGACAAGCTGCAGAAGGCGCAGATCGATAGAGAAGATTAATTCTCACCACGGAGGCGCGGAGTCACGGAGAAAACCTGTTGCTTGGGATTTTCTATGTGTCTCCGTGCCTCTGTGGTGAAATGTTTTTGTGACCGTGTCCTCCGCGGATAAAATTTGACCGTGCCAAAACCCAAGCGCCCGACCGTCATCACTCTCCTCGCAGGCTGGCTCATCGTTTGCTCGGTGGTGGGGATTGTGGTTTTCTCTCTCGTCCTGCCGAAAGTAGACACAATCCAGACTGAAGGTCCGCTGGCCGAGTGGATAGTTGAGCACCTTGGGAGAGCGGGCTTGCTGGTGGTGACTCTGATCGTCTACTCCGTTGCAGGCTCCACCGGCGTGGGCCTATGGAAACTGCGGGCTTGGGGAAGAAATCTCGCACTTCTTGCGTCCTTATCTCTCGCTGCAATGAGCGTCGTCGTCGGGATCATCACTGCCGTGAAGGATCATGCGTTCAACCTCAACGCTTTAGTCCTTCTGATCGTGTTCGGCTGGCCGATGTATTACTTCAACCGTCCCGGGGTAAAAGCACGAGGAAAACTCGACTTGGAGGAGGCTTTCATCGATGCCTCCTTCACGGGGGCAAAAAAGGGGGCCTCGCGGTCGGGCCCACCAAACGCGGCAAAGGGACGAAAATCATCACTCTCGCCGATGATCACAGTCTTCCTCTCGCCGTTAGTATCGAAAGCGCTTCGCCGCACGAAAGCCAACTCGTCGAAGGGGTCCTCGGGCACAGCTTCCTCGACACCCTCCCGGCGCGACTGA
>JASHOT010000191.1 GCA_030040965.1 Candidatus Sulfotelmatobacter sp.
TGCCGCCCTGGGTCGCCGACGGCGGTCTGGCAAAACTGCTCGAGCGATTAAAAGATCCGCCGACTCGCTCCAAAATCAGGGAAGAAATGGCGTCGGAACATCCCGGCTGGGAGAACCTTTACCTCGGCAGCGGCGGAGCTTCCGGCATTCTTCTCTCCGGTATCGAGAATCCCGAATTCAAGCAGTACAACGGCGTAACCTTGGCGCAGTTCGCTGATGCGCAGCACAAAGATCCACTCGACGCGCTCATGGATCTGGTAATCGCCGACAAGGCCCAGACCGGCGCCATTTACTTCATTGCCAGCGAAGATGACCTGCGCTACGGTCTAAAACAGCCGTGGACCAGTATTGGGCTTGATGCCGGCGAGATGTCGCTCGACGGGCCGTTATTTGAGGAGCACACGCACCCTCGCGCGTTTGGCAGCATGCCGCGCTTTCTCGGTCATTACGTCCGCGATGAACATCTGCTTCCACTCGAACAGGCAATTCGAAAAATCACATCTCTGCCGTCGCAGCGAGAGCGTCGGCGAGATCGTGGTCTGCTGAGGGAGGGCTTTTTTGCCGACCTTACAGTATTTGATCCGGCGACCATAGCCGATAAAGCGACGTATGAAAATCCGGCGCAGCTTTCGGTCGGTGTGAAATACGTCTTCGTGAATGGAACTCTTGAATACGAAGACGGCAAACTCACGGGAACGAAGACGGGTAGGGTTCTACGAGGGCCGGGCTGGCAGTCGAATTGAATTTGCACACCAATTACGCAAGAGACGCGATGAGTCCATGCGTTCTGTTATTCGTATCGTTCGGACCGTTTGTTTCCCGATTTCGTCGCGACTGGTGCATACCAGCGCGATTTGAATTCCTGCTCTTTCCGCCGCAAAACTGCCAAAGAGCGCTGGGGATGAAGTTGCGAGCACGCCACCAGCAGAGCGTTGATCGCCGAGACAACGGCCACGTATGACCCGTGAAACGATGGGCTGGCCGTCGAGGTGATCAACGACAAATCGCAGAATCGGGCGATCGGAGTTTTCTCGCTATCAGTCAATCCGAAGGTAGGAACGCGGTTATTGTGCGCCGTAGTTACACAATCGACCGTATCCTGCAGACAGCGTCCGAAACTGATGGCTACCAGCAAATCTCTGGGGCCCAGGAGAAGAATTTTCTGACGGAGATTTCCCGCCGACCCTACCGGCGCATCTGAGTCGTAGCCGATCGAGACCAGACCATAAGCCAGCAAGTTCGCCAATGGAGCGGCAAAGTCAATTCCCACAACGGTCACGCGGCGCGCACCATCGATGCGCTTGGCAACATCGAGCACCCGCTTCACATCCAGTTGCGTGCGTAGTGCGTTCAGGTTTTGGAAATCCATCTCCAGCGTATGCTCGATGTGATCTGCGACGCTGCGCTTTTCGCGCACCGCAGATTTCATCACTGCATAGGGAGTAATCCTGGCTACAAAGTGCGACCTGAGATCGGCGGCAAAGTCGCCATATCGCTTGTAGCCGAGCGCTTGAACTGTGCGCACGATCGTCGTCGGGTCGAGATCATATTTCTTGGCCAGCGCCCGGGAAGAAAGAAAGTAATTATCCTCGGGATGGTCGAGAATCTCGCGGATCAGCCGCTGGCGACTCGTTCCAAGGTTGGGCTCAGCTTCGGCAAAGCGAAGCTCAAGCGACGTCATCCAACGCCGCGGCTCTTCGGGCGATTCCGCCTTGGCACTACCGTTATTAGGATGATCGGAAGTCATATGTGCTCTCTGATGGTTTCCTGAGCCGAGTCAGCCAGAGCTCTATTCGAGATCATAATAATCTGAGAATTCTTACCGTGGATTCCAGTCGTCCCTCCCGATCTTCTCGTTGCGTACGAGAGTCCGATCGAAGAAATCGGCGGTCGCAGCGTAGGCCCGCATCCAGGTCTTCCACATCAGAAAGCCGTGAATCTCGTCGGGGATCACAATTTGCTCGAACGGCACGTGCTGCGCGCGCAGGCGTTGCACCAGATCGACGGTCTGCGTGAAGGGCACGTTGCGGTCATCGTCGCCATGTATCAGCAAAACCGGCGACTTCCACGAAGACACGTAGGCATCCGGCGAAGACTCCCACGCAAGCTTGATGGCAGCATCTGCATCCGGCGGACGCAACGCCAGATTTCCGAAGTAGGGCCGCTCGCCAAGGAAAACGCTCCAGTCGTGTACTCCATGAAAGTCAACTCCCGCCTTGAACAGATCGGAATTTCGCGCCAGTCCCATTGCGGTCAGGAAACCGCCATAGGAACCACCCCACAAACCGATCTCGTCCGCGTTCACTTGTGGAAGCGATTGCAGATATCGGGCCGCCGCGACGATGTCCTTGTATTCGGCAGCTCCGCGCCAGATCGTATTCGGTGGCCTGCGGAATGCGCGCCCATACATGATGCCCAGGCGGTAATTCACCGATAGCACCGCGTATCCATGGTTGGCGAGGTATTGATTCATCGCATAAGCGTTGTAGTAATAATCCATGTAGTGGAAGCCGAGCAGCATTTGACGGCTCGGCCCCCCATGCATGTAAACGAGACCGGGGATCTTGCCTTTTGCTTTGCTCGGCAGAAAAAGCTGGCCGTGCAACATGAGGCCATCTTCGCTCGGGAAAATCACTTGCTTGGGCACAACTAACGATGCCGAAGGAAAATCGCTGGGCAGCGCTTGTCTGGCGATCATCACACGGCCCTCTGGCGTTACTTCATAGGCCATACCCGGTTCTGTCGCCGCCGATCCCAGGCAGAGAATGCTTTTGCCGTCACCCGTCTGAACCGGAGACCACTCGATGGTTTCGCCGTGCGTTAACGACTGCACTGCGCCGCCTCCAACCGGAACCCGCCACAGATGCCGGCGGTCGATGTCATCCTGGTTGGAGGAATAAATGACGGAAGCCTTGTCCGCACTGGGAGTGACGTCTTCTACGTCGAAGTCTCCGGGCGTAAGCAGCGCAGCCGCGCCTCCGCCGGTTGCAATCGAGTAAAGATGATTGTGGCCGTCCTGCTCAGAAGCGAAAACAACTCGCCCCTCTGACGCAAAATTGAATGCTGAGTCTTCATCGAGATCGGGAAGCGAGTCGTCGGGCTTGTCTCCACTGTGCCACAACAGATGCCCCGCGCCGCTGGAGCTGTCCGCAATCCAGATCGACCACGGTCTTGGCAGAACAGGAATCAGCGGGAGCTTATGCTCGACACCGGCGGTTCGAATGAATGCGATCCACTTTCCGTCCGGCGACCAGCGCGGTAACGAATCTTTGTCTACGCTCGGCGCCATGTAACGGATGGAATCGGCATCGAAGTCGTAGACGGCGACGAGGCTATGGCCCTCGCGTTCACTGACGAACGCGATATGCTTGCCGTCAGGGGACCATCTCGGTTCCACGGCGGCACCGCGCACCGTGGCTAATTCCTTGGCCTGATTTTTTCCGTCGATGCTTGCGAGCCACAGCTTCTTTTTGGCGGACCACACCACTGACTTGCTGTCGGGAGAAATCTGAAGGTCTTCGCAGTCTTCATCAGCACAGCCCATCTCTCCGAGGAGCCGCGGAGCGGAGTCTTTGACATCGACATCCATCGCGAAGACTTGCTGCTTGACTCCTTTGGTCCAGCTCGAGGGATTGGCGCTTTCCTTCTCGTCGTTAAGTTCCGTGCCTAGCGCGTAGAGGACCGTCTTGCCATCGGGAGTGAGGCGCAGGCTGGCGATGGGCTGCCCATCATCTGCGGTGTGGTGAGTGAGCTGACGCGAGCTATGGACGAAATCCGGTCCGTCGGCCACCCAGACATTGCGAACACCCTTTGCGTTGAAGACCCATGCAACTCGGCTGCCGTGCTCAGCTGCAACAAGCTCGCTCGGAAACGGAGAACTTAGCACCTGCTCGAGTGTGAACGAACTTTGCGCCCGGGAGGGCGATTGCGAAACAACCATCACAGCAAGAACGGCGCAAAGACCAAGTTTGGTGGAAGACATAGCTTGCCAGATTAAGCGAAGATCGCCTTGTCTGCCAACAGAAGTCTAGGCTGCTTGGCTGTCGGCAAGGGTCGAGGCAAATAGCGTTTTTGCCTGCGAAGCGCCGCGCCCAACCTGAACGGCCACCCGTGTATGATGGGTGCCTCGCTGAGAACCTGAAAAATCCTGAACATAGAATCGGTGTGTCTGTTTCGCACAAAACGGAGAGTCAATGATGAACCATCGTGAGCGGCAGTGGCCGGCTGTCTTGCGGCTTTGGCAGGTCATATTGTGCATGCTGAGCGCGGCAATTTTGTTGAATCTCACTGCGGTTTCCGCGAGCTCTCAATCAGCAACCGGCCAGAGCGAATCATCGAATAGCCAATCATCGAATAGCGAATCTGCAAATGATGAGGGATACACGAAGCAGATTCGCGAGTACACAACCGAGTCGTTCTTCAGCACGAATCTGGTCGACCATCTTCCCGCCTCATCTACCGTGCCCACACCGGAGAAGATTCTCGGACACATTGTCGGCGCACCCGACGTCCTTACATATTCGAAAGATATTTACCGCTATTACGATGAACTGGCGAAGGCCTCACCGCGGGTGAAAGTTTTTCGGGTTGGCGAATCGGAAGAAGGCCGCGACTTTGTCTTGGTTGCAGTGAGTGACGAAAGCAACATTGCCCAACTCGACCATCTCAAAGAGATCACGGCGAAGCTTGCCGATCCGCGCAAGATCACCGACGCGCAGGCGCAACAACTCATCTCTTCGGGTAAACCATTCTACTGGGCCTCGGGATCGATTCACTCGCCGGAATCCGGCTCGCCCGAAATGCTGATGGAGCTGGCTTATCGGCTGGCGGTGGAAGACACGCCGATGATTCAGAACATTCGCAAGAACGCGGTTTTTCTGATCACACCGATTGTCGAGGTCGATGGCCATGACCGCGTGGTTGACTGGGCGAACTATCGCAAGGCATATCCCGACAAACCCCAACCTGACATTGTGTATTGGGGACATTATGTGCAGCACGACAACAATCGCGATGCCATCGCGATGGGGCTCAAGTTGTCGCAAATGATGATGAAGAACTTCCTCGAGTGGCATCCCCAGGTGTTGCACGATCTGCACGAGTCCATCCCTTATTTGTACATCTCAACCGGCACGGGCCCTTACAACGCGTGGCTCGATCCGATTGTCGAGAGCGAATGGCAGAAACTGGCGTACAACGAAGTTGAAAAACTCACCGAGAAAGGTGTTGTCGGCGTATGGACGCACGGTTTCTACGACGGCTGGGCGCCTAACTACATGTTTTATGTCGCGAACGGACATAATTCGATCGGCCGTTTCTATGAAACCTTCGGAAATCTCTATCCGCTGACGGAAGAGCGCACGCTGAAGCCCTCATCCACCTCGCGCGAGTGGTACCGGCCGAATCCTCCGTTGCCGAAAGTCAAATGGTCTTTGCGTGACAACATCAACATGCAGCAGAGCGGATTGATTTTCGCCCTCGACTACATGGCGCAGCATCCGCAGGAATTCCTCAGCAATTTCTATCTCAAGAGCAAACGCTCGGTGGCAAAAGCCACGACCGAAGGCCCGGCGGCATGGGCAATTCTGAACGACGGACGCCGCCCGGCGCTGGCTGCGCAGCTTGCCAATCTCCTGCAACGCCAGGGCGCGGAAGTGCATAAGCTTGATCAGGATTTTGAAGTAAAACCGCCGGCGTCAGCCAAAGGAGAGGCAAAGGTCGAAGCCAAAGGAGAAGTCAAAGCAGACGACAATTCGAAAACGGAAACAACTGCTGCTGCGCCTAAAGATGGGAAAAAAGATACATCCGCGAAGAATGCCGGCAAGACGGATGAAACTCCTGCCAAGAAGGAGGAGGCAAAGCCCGTCAAGATTCCGGCGGGGAGCTACATCATCCGCATGGATCAGCCTTACAGCCGCATTGTCGATATGCTGCTCGACACGCAATACTATTCGACCTCCGACCCACGACCCTACGACGACACCGGCTGGACGCTCGGTCCCTTGCGCAATGTCAAGACTCTGCGCATCACCGACGAAGCCATTCTGAAAGCGCCAATGACCCTCCTCGACGGCCCGGCGCACAATAGCGAAGGCGGCATCGCGGCCCATGCCACAAATGCCAAGACTGTCGCAGCGAAGTGCTACATCGTGGATGCAAATGCCGAGCCCAACCTGGCTGCTCTGCGCTATCGACTGAAAGACGTAAAGATTTTTGCGGCGGAAGATTCATTTAAGGCAAAAGATGAAAAATTCGCCGCCGGGTCTTTCATCGTGCCCGTCGAGGGCAATTCCTCCGATCTCGAATCGCAGTTGCAATCTGCGGCGCATGATCTTGCTATTAAGGTTGTAGGCGTTGCCGACGAACCGAACGTCGCACGTCACGAATTGAAAGTTCCACGCATCGCGTTGCTGCACACCTGGACCAGCACACAGAATGAAGGCTGGTTTCGCCTGGGTCTCGAAGAAACCGGCATACCGTACTCCTACATTTCCGATACTGTGGTCCGCACCACGCCCAACCTGCGCGACAAATATGACGTGATTCTTTTTCCCCCGACTTTTTCCGATCTCCGTGAACTTCTGGCCGGTTTTCCGAAACGTGTACGGCCCGACGGCACGGATGCCGGACCAATTCCCTGGCAGAAATCGGCCCTGACCCCGAATTGGGGAGGGATCGACGAATCAGCTGACATTCGCGGCGGTTTGGGATTTGAAGGCGTCGCGAACCTGAAACGATTTGTCGAGGATGGCGGATTGTTTATTCCGGTGGGAGCCAGTACGCATTTACCGATAGACCTCGGCCTGACCGATTCCGTGACCATCACACAAACGAAGTCGCTGCAGGTGCGGGGAGCGATCCTGCGCGCCAACGTCGAGGATGCGAAGAGTCCGATCGCCTACGGCTACGACGATTCGCTCGGCGTCTACTTCAATCAATCCCCGGTCTTCAAGGTTTCCCTCGCGGATAATGGAGGTTTCCTGGGCGCCGGAGACGACACCGCGCGGCCGAGCGGCCGCGGTTCGACTACGGATCCGGACATCCCACAAGGTCGCCTCTGGACGCCGCCCGAGCCGCCGCCAGATCGCACCCCGGCAGAAAAAGAGCTCTATATCGATCCGCAGATTCGCGTGTTTTACAGCGCCCAGTTGCCGCCCACGTCCCTTTATCCGCGAGTCGTGCTGCGCTTCGCCGACGAAAAAAACCTGTGGATCAGCGGAATGCTGGCGGGAGCGTCGGAGTTGGCTAACGCTCCTGCCGTCATCGACGTACCGCTTGGCCGGGGACATATCGTGCTTTTTGCCAGTAATCCGATGTGGCGCCAGGAAACGCAGGGCAGCTTCATGCTGGTGCTCAATGCTGCCCTCAACTTCGATCATTTGGATGCGGGACGCAAACTGCCGAACGCAACGGACGCAAAACCATGAACCACTGGAAAAACCTGACTGCACTGATTGCGCTTTCCATGAGCGCGGCCATGATCGGACTTTGGCAGATTTCCGCCGATAATTCGGGGAAGGCTGGAAATGTAAACGAAGCCCGCGTCAACGCCGATGCCGCAGAAGGAGCGAACTGGCTGCTGAATGGGCGCACCTTCGACGAGGGACACTTCAGCCCGCTGAAGCAGATTACGGATCAAAATGTCAGTGGGTTGAGCCTCGCGTGGTACATGGATGTTGACAGCGCCGTGGGGATCGTCTCCGAGCCGATCGTGGTCGATGGCGTCGCCTACATCAGCGCTCCACAGTCAAAGGTATTCGCGATCGAAGCCGCAACCGGTAAGTTGATCTGGAAATTTGATCCCAGGGTGCGGCTCGATCAGGCGCTCAACGGATCCTACTCCGCTCGCACCAATGCTGGCGTCGCGGTGTGGGAAGGAAAGGTTTTTGTCGGAACTGGCGACTGCCGGCTGGTTGCCATCGATGCCGCCGCCGGCAAACAAGTTTGGGAAGCGAAAGTATGCGAACCAACCCAAACTGGAATCACCAATGCTCCACATGTGGCGAAAGGTAAAGTCTTCATCGGCTACAACGGCTCTGATGACGGCGTCCGCGGATCGATCGTTGCCTACGACGCCGAGACCGGAAAACAACTCTGGCGGTTCTGGACGGTGCCGGGCGATCCGAAGCAGCCATTCGAATCTGCGGCCCTGCGCGACATTGCCGCAAAAACCTGGCCGGCCGGCGATGCCTGGCAGATGGGCGGCGGCGATGTCTGGACCGCAATCACTTACGATCCGGTCACCGATTACGTAATTTTCGGAACTGCCGGAGCGGGCGCAGATTATGGCGAACTTTCTGCCATCCGCGCCAAAGGCGACAAGCTTTTTGCCGGCTGCATCGTCGCGGTCAAGGCCGAGACCGGCGAATACGTGTGGCATTACCAGACCAGCGCGCCTGGAATGCAGACGGAAAACAATCACATCGTGATCGCTGATCTCGTGATCGATGGCGAGAAGCGGCACGTGGCCATGACCGTTCCGAAAAACGGTTTCTATTACATCCTCGATGTGCAGACCGGAAAGCTCGTTTCGGCCAAGCCCATCGTGAAGGTGAACTGGGCAACCTCGATTGATATGACCACCGGCAAAGCCGTTGAGGTACCGGTTTCAGAGGGCGGCGGAAAGCAGTGGACTGTCCACAACTGGTGGCCGATGAGTTACAACCCGGGCGCGGGTCTGGTTTACATTCCAGCGACGGACCGCAAGCCGCGTTCGCACGCCGAAGTCGAGACTGGCGAGTGGATGCAGCAAACCGAAGGCCGGTTAGTCGCATGGGATCCAGTCAATCAGTCAGAACGCTGGTCCGTCGAAGAGGAAATCGCGACCAACGGCGGCGTGTTGTCGACGGCAGGAAATCTCGTATTTCAAGGTCAGGGCTCGGGCGAGTTCGCCGCCTTCGCGGCGGATTCGGGAAGAAAAGTTTGGTGCATCGATACCGGCTCGGCGATCGAATCCATTCCGGTCACCTACACCGTCAACGGTGAGCAATATGTGATGTTGCCGGTGGGATGGGGATCAGGATCGCGACTATTCGCCCCAGCCTGGACCATGGCCACGCCGCGATCGAAGCGCGGACCTTCGCGCATTTTAGCATTCAAGCTGGGCGGCAATGTTCCGTTTCCAACTCCGCCGGATATTGTTCCGCCTGTTCCCAAGCCGCCCGCTCAGCGCTGGGATTCGGCAATGATTGAGGAGGGATCGAAACTCTACAAAACGTCTTATTGCGACGGATGCCATTCCCCCGGGCTCGACGGCAGCGGCGCCTGGGTGCTGAACGGTGCGATCCCGGACCTGCGTTACGCTCCGCCCGAGGTGCACGCGCAGTGGTACAGCATTGTGCTCGCGGGCACGCGTTGGGTAAACGGCATGCCAGGGTTTGCCGATCCGCCCAAGTTTGCATTCCCGCATCTGCGCATGACGACTAAACAGGCGGATGCGATTCATGCTTACGTAATCGACGGCGCGTGGAAGGCCTATAACAGCGAACACGACACTGCGTCAGCAGCACCAGCGCACAAAAAATAAAACCTGCCGCAACTTACCGGAAGCGTCGGATCAGAAGCCTGTGATTTTCTGAACGGTAGAGCCCGACTACATAGATGGTGGCCTTGCCTTTCGTTGAGTAGATGACCTGCCGGATTCGCAGCACCGGATACCCCTGCGCCACGCCCAGCAATTCTGCCACGCGGCCATCCGCGGCAGTTGCATCCACTTCCTCATCGGCATAGGCAAGTTCGACGCCGTATTCGTATTGGAGAGTGGCAAATAACGATGCCCTGCCCAGCGGAGCATTCACCACCTCGGAAAACTCTCCAGCGGGAAGATGACAGGCCTCCAGAGCGAAGGGTTCTTCGCCGGTGAGACGCAGGCGTTCGATTTTTACCAGCGCACTGTTCGGGGGCAGGCCAAGCCTGGCGGCCACTTCGGGCTCGCCTGCTATGATTCGCGACACCAGCACACGCGAGTTCGGCGTTAGTCCACGGCTCGACATGTGTTCGGTGTAACTCATGAGTTTGTTGAACTGAATTTTCGGCGTGGCCACGAACGTACCTGCACCGCGTCGGCGCTCGACCAACCCTTCCCGTTCCAGACCCACCAAAGCATGACGGGCGGTCATGAGGCTCACCTTATGAACCTTGGCAAGTTCACGCTCCGAGGGGACTGAATCACCGGGCTTGAGGTGCGACGACTCAATCCGGTGGCGGATCGCGTTCTGAATGCGCTGGTAAGCCGGCGTGCCGTTGCGGTGATTTGTGGACATGGTTCTGGTCTCTATTCCATAAGCCGCACTGCTGGTCGCAGCAACTTGCGACCACAGCCATGTGGTTCCGAAATCGATTCTACCCTTCTACCACCACCGCTATACAGTGCACCATATCCGCTATACAGTGCACGGCTATTTAGCAAGAGATCGCAATTTTCGATCACCCCGATTGTCCCTGCTTCTAGCGGTGCATCTGCTATAGGGCAAAACAGGATGTGCTGAATGCTCCATTAGAGTAAGGATTTCATATACTTGCGCTAGAAAATGCATATTCTGCACGGTCAGAGGCAGATCCCCATCGTTTTTCTTCCCACATTCGCTTCCCATGGTGATATAGCTCTTTTTCCTTTTTGTCCACAAAAAAATGACAAATCACACATTTTTTCCTTGACGAAGCCAAACAGCATGCTATATAGCGTTAATTGCTTTTTACTAGGACTCTGTGCACGCAGCAAAATCGACATTGCTCTCAGGAGGTTCTCAGATGAGAAGGCCGTCGTGGAAATGGATGGTTCTCCTTCTTGTGGTAGCGCTCGCCTGCTCGACGGTTCCCGTCTGGGGCCAGGAAGTGACAGCCGGAATCGTGGGAACGGTTACCGATCCCAGTGGAGCCCCGATTAACGGGGCGGCAGTGACGGCCACCGACACGGATCGCGGAACCATCTGGAAGGCCCAGACCGACGCCACGGGTGCTTACAACATTCCGCGAATTCCGGTGGGAACCTATACCGTCAAAGTGACTGCTACCGGCTTCCAGACTTTCCTGCAGTCGCCATTCACACTCGTGCTCAATCAGACCGCGCGCGTGGACGCGAAGCTGCAGGTCGGCAAGGTGAGTGAAACCGTGGAAGTCTCCGGCGCCGCACCTGTCTTGCAGACCCAGAGCGTCGACGTCAGTACGCTGATCGATGCCAATACGAACGTGAGCCTTCCGCTCGCCTCGCGCAATTATCTGCAATTGACGCTGCTGGCTCCCGGCGCGACGTCTGTCGATCCCGACGGCATGCGGCAGCCGCAAAGCATGACCAGCGCCGACCGCCCTTACATCAATGGCAACCGCGAGCAGGCGAACGAGTATTTCCTCGACGGAATCCTCAACAGTGAAGACAAAAACAACGAAGTGGGCTATACGCCGGGAATTGACGCCATCCAGGAGTTCAACCTGATCACCCAGAACGCCTCGGCTGAGTTCGGCAACTATCAGGGTGGCGTCGTTAGTACCAGCATCAAGTCGGGCACCAACAGATTTCACGGCGATTTATTCGAGTTTTTCCGCAACGATGCTCTCGACGCCAACGAAGCATCTTCCGGTTGGACGCAGGGCATTGACAATGGTGTTCTTGGCTTCAATTCACAAGGCGTCGCCTTGAAACCCGAACTCCGTTACAACCAGTTTGGCGGAACGGTGGGCGGGCCGATCATAAAGAACAAACTCTTCTTTTTCGCCGACTACGAGGGCCAACGTCTGGTTAATGCTGGCACAACGGGTGCGCAGGTGCTAACCTCGCAAGCTCGCACCGGAGACTTCGGGCAGCTGTGCACCGGTTTCGGTGGAGCGTTCAACAGTTCTGGGGTATGCATGGGAGCTTCTGCACCGTCGGGCGTGATTACGCAACTGGTATACCCGAACGGTCCAAACGCGGGGCAACCCATCCCGAACAACAATCTAGCCACTGCCGGCTACACTGTGGATACAGTCGCGCAGAATGTCTTCAACGACACGAACTACTATCCGGTTCCGGCAGTCAACACTCTGACTACGAATAACCTCTTCTACAACAGTGGAAACCATCTGAATAACAATCAGGGTGATCTGAAGATCGACTACGTGGCTTCGCAGAGGGACCATCTTTTTGCTCGCTGGTCCCAGATGGATCTAACGCAACCGACCTTCACAGGCTGTGTTTTCTGCAACAACGGAGCGACGGAAGGTAGCGATGAACCGGT
This sequence comes from Candidatus Sulfotelmatobacter sp., assembly GCA_030040965.1. Classification (GTDB taxonomy): domain Bacteria; phylum Acidobacteriota; class Terriglobia; order Terriglobales; family Acidobacteriaceae; genus Sulfotelmatobacter. The sequence continues at coordinate 12,213 of JASHOT010000191.1, forward strand.
GGATAATCTGTCCCTCGACTGGACGCGCGCGATCGGCACGAATCTGTTGAATGAAGCTCGATTCGGGTTCAACCATGTTCGCTACACTTCGCGTCTCACGCCAACCTCTTCACTCGGCAATATCAGCCAGCAGCTTGGGATTTCCGGCGGCAACGCTCAGGCTCCGGGATTAGTGGAGATCAACATTCCCGGCGACAATGGAGGGGCGGCGTCCTTGGGCCTAGAGAACCTGGTTCAGGAATTTCATGACGGCCAGATTCAGTATGAAGACAACGTCATCTGGACTCGCGGTCGTCATCAGTTGAAGGCCGGTTTCCAGTTCGTCCGCGAACAACAAAACTATATTTATGCCGGAAACGATGGTGTGCTCGGCACTCTGAGCATCGGCACGGCCACGGGTTCCGGTCTCGCCGACTTCTGGCTGGGCAATGTCGCGGGCGGCACCGGTTCACCGCGCGACTTCGGCGGCCAGGTAAGCCAGCCAGCCCAACTTCGTGGGAATGTGTTTGGCGTTTTCGGGCAGGACGATTGGCGCATCGCCAATAATGTCACTTTAAACCTGGGGCTGCGCTTCGAAGATCACATGCCTCTCGGGGAGATCGACAATCACGCCGTCAACTTCGGCCTTTACACTGGCACCATCTACACCGCGACCGGTGTTGACGGAACGACCAAATTCCCCAATCAGGCGCTCTATTACAACTATGCCGGCATTGGTGACTGGCAACCTAGAGTCGGCATTTCCTGGGCTCCCGCCAGCATGCACGGCAAAACCGTATTGCGTGGCGGTTTTGGCATCTCCGAGTTCATGGAAGGTGGCGGCAGCAACGAAGAACTGAACATGAACTTACCTTTCGGCGTTCTGGAGCAGTATGCCGCTGGCGGGATTGGAACTTTGGAAAACGGATTCGGTGGCAATACTGAGGCGGCCCAGTGTCCGCAGGGAATTGTCTTCAGCTGTTACGCCGGCAACCGAATCCGCGTGTTTGATCAGCACTTCAAGCCGGCAATGATCGATCAGTGGAACTTTACCGTTCAGCATCAATTCAACAACACCACGACCATGCAGATCGGCTACGTTGGGGAACGCGCGGCGCACTTACTGAATTTCGAGGATATTGCCCAATCCATTCCGCTCGACGCGAACGGCAAAATCGCCGGCGCGGGCGATCCAATCATGAGCGTTGCTCCGGGTCCATACCTCGGGGGAGGAACGGCAGGCTCTCTATACCTTGCCGACAATGTCAATTTCGGCGGTGCTGAGACTCTTGCCGGCACGAACATGTCGAACTCGGATCAGAAGTATGATGCCCTGCAAGCTGTACTACAAAAACGACTGGGCAACGGCCTGCAGGGACAGATCGCTTATACCTGGTCGAAGTGCATGAGCAACTCTCCCGGATACTTCGGTACCGGTTGGGGAAGTACCAACGCCATGAGTTCGGGCGGTCAGCCTGGCTGGGAAAACATCTACGACCCGCGCCTGGATTGGGGCCCCTGCTACTACGATCAAACTCATATCGTGACTAGCTATGTGACGTATGCCCTGCCGTTTGGTCATGGCAAGCAATTCGGTCACGACATGAATCCGGCCCTGAATGGGTTGCTCGGCAATTGGGAGATTGGCGCCATCGTTACTCTGCATACCGGCAATGCTCTTACCCTGAATAATTTCGGAGGATGGGGTGGAGCAGGCGGCAACGCAGATAATACGAACGGCATAGACCCACAAACTCTTGCTGGATTGCCAAATTGCAATGGTCCGGTGCAGGTACTAAACCAAAAGGTCGAAAACCCTGGAACTCCGGCTTACATTCAGTGGATCAATCCCGGCAATATCAGCGCTGCCGAAAATCCAGGAGGAGGCGCGATCGGGATTTTCGGAACCTGCTCGGTCGGCAACGTTCGCGGACCAGGCTACGCCAACTTTGATCTCAGTTTGCACAAGGACTTCCTAATTACGGAGAGCAAACGGCTTGAGTTCCGCTTTGAGGCACTCAACGCCTTCAACCATCCGGTTTGGACGTTCTCGGGCGGACCTGCCGATGGGTCGTTTGACCCCTCAGGTTCGTGCGCAACCTGTGCTAATGCAACCTTCGGCCGAATAACCGGGTCACAGGGAGCACGGGACCTGCAGTTCGCGCTCAAGTTCTACTACTGACAGAGGCCTCCAGAACGGAAGTAAGCGCGAGAGGGCAGGCGTTCCAACGCCTGCCCTATTTATCGTGTGCCGAGCATGTTCGACAGCTAGAGGGTGAAAGTCCCTTTGACAACCTGATGGAGGTGAAGTCATAGCGAAGCGCAAGGGTGAAATAACACTCGCTGTGAGGCGAGGCCTGAAAGAAGCGCGGAGCAAAGATGCGAGCCGATGAACAAGAACCGGATATGAGGCCTACGGTGACGGGCGAAGAGGCAATTGACG
>JASHOT010000192.1 GCA_030040965.1 Candidatus Sulfotelmatobacter sp.
CGTCAATTGCCTCTTCGCCCGTCACCGTAGGCCTCATATCCGGTTCTTGTTCATCGGCTCGCATCTTTGCTCCGCGCTTCTTTCAGGCCTCGCCTCACAGCGAGTGTTATTTCACCCTTGCGCTTCGCTATGACTTCACCTCCATCAGGTTGTCAAAGGGACTTTCACCCTCTAGCTGTCGAACATGCTCGGCACACAACAGAAAAGCCAGAGCAAGGCTCTGGCTTCTGTGTTCAGGAACAGTCCGGAATTACAGCGCGCTCATGTTGGCCAGGAACTCAGCATTTCCTTTGGTCTTGCTGAGCTTGTCAATCAGCAGCTCCATCGCTTCGACGGGGGAGAGCGGGTTCAGCACTTTGCGCAGAACCCAGATGCGCTGCAGATCTTCTTTGGGAATCAGCAGCTCTTCTTTTCGTGTGCCCGAACGCTGGATGTCGATGGCGGGGAAGACGCGCTTGTCGACCAGCTTGCGCTCGAGAATGATTTCCGAGTTGCCCGTACCTTTGAATTCTTCAAAGATCACGTCGTCCATTCGCGACCCGGTATCGATCAGCGCGGTGGCGATAATGGTCAGCGATCCGCCTTCTTCAATGTTTCGCGCCGAGCCGAAGAAGCGCTTGGGACGCTGCAGCGCATTCGAATCCACTCCGCCGGAGAGAACTTTGCCCGAAGGCGGAACGATCGTGTTGTAGGCACGCGCGAGACGCGTAATGGAATCGAGCAGGATGACCACATCCCGCTTGTGCTCGACCAGACGCTTCGCCTTCTCGATCACCATCTCGGCAACTTGCACGTGGCGCGCGGCCGGCTCGTCGAAGGTCGACGAAATCACTTCGCCCTTCACCGAGCGCTGCATATCGGTGACTTCTTCCGGGCGCTCATCGATGAGCAACACCATCAATACGACTTCAGGATGATTGGCGGTAATCGAGTTCGCCACGTTCTGCAGCAGCATGGTTTTGCCGGCGCGCGGCGGAGAAACGATCAGGCCGCGCTGCCCTTTGCCCAGTGGCGTCAGCAGGTCCATAACGCGCGCGCTGGAGTTTTCGCGACTAGTTTCAAGCTTGATGCGCTCCTGCGGATATAGCGGCGTCAGATTATCGAACAGGATTTTATTGCGAGCTTCGTCCGGCGACTCGAAATTGACGGCTTCAATTTTGACAAGGGCAAAATATTTTTCGCCTTCATGCGGTGGACGCACCTGGCCGCTGATTGTGTCTCCGGTCTTGAGATCGAATTTTCGAATCTGCGAGGGCGACACATAGATGTCGTCCGGACCAGGAAGATAGTTGTAATCGGGCGAGCGCAGGAAGCCGTAGCCGTCGGGCAGGATTTCCAGCACGCCTTCGGCAAAAATGTGGCCTTCCTTTTCGCTCTGCGCCTGCAGGATTTTGAAAATGAGATCCTGCTTGCGCATACCGCTGGCACCGGGCAGATCCAAGGTCCTTGCGATCTTGGTCAGCTCGGTGATGTTCTTTTCTTTCAGTTCAGCAATGGTCATGATTCACCTGGACCCGTGCACTTAAACGTGTTCGTTAGTGTCAGCGGGAGATTTTCAAAGGAGGGGACTCAGGAAAGACGCAAACTACCCGGGCAGGAAGGCGGGGCTGACTTAAGCAGCCCGCCGTTGTGCCTCGGCAAAATTCTCTGGTTCCGACAAAATTTCTTGCCGCGGGGAGCCTGCGATGCGGTCTAAAACACCATTCATCGTTTCCTGGATTCTGGTGCTAGGCCGATGGAATTTCCGCGTGGCCTTCGAGGCAAGCTGACAGAGCATATAACGGTTCCGCAGAGTTTGTAAAGCATCAAACACACGATCAGATCGCATGTGCCTAATATCTCCTTACTTTATGATGGTGGCCTTCCGCCTTCATCCTTACCGCTACAAGACGCAACGCATAACCGCAACTCGGCCTAAGTCACTGATTCCGAGTAGGTTGTAAAGGAGTTAGCGCAAACCCACTTGAATAGATGCATGCCAGGAGACGGAAGATGCTCGATTTTCTGGTCTTCGGCTTCTCAAGGGCTGGACGTCGAGAAGCAAAGCCCGGAAGCTTCCGTTGAGGTTCCTGGAACTGGTTAATGTATCGATAACAGCCGAATCGGTCAAGTAATTATTTGTCAAACCCTCCCTCATTACATTCTTGGCCACTAACCATACACCAACTCTTTTGGTATGAATGTTTTACGATCATGGACCACGAGGGCGTAAAAATTTCTTCGGTGTCCTGACTTCCTCCTGTCGCAAAATATCCTCATGACGGGCACCCGCATGGATGCATGGCTATGGGCCGCGAGATTCTTCAAGACCCGCATGTTGGCCAAGCGTTCTTGCGAACTTGGACGGATTCTCTCCAACGGCCAGCCCGCCAAACCGGCCCGGGAAGTGCGCGTCGGCGACAGGTTGCGGATCTCCAACGATGGCGGCGATTTTGAAGTCGAAGTTCTCGCCCTGAGCGACATTCGTGGCCCCGCAACTGTCGCACAGACGCTCTATCGTGAGACAGAAGCGAGTCGCGAAATGCGGGCCAAAGTCGTTGCCGAGCGAAAGGCCGCCCGTCAATTCGAGATACTTCCCGCAGGACGCCCCTCTAAGCGCGACCGGAAACGGATCATCCAATTTCGAAGCAAGGGTTAGCGGCCTTCTGTCTTCGAATCACAGACTGCCCACGTCAATTTGTGACGGAAATCACAGACCGCCCATGCTTCGTCCCGCTACGTTGAACTGAGATCATCTTTCGATCCGCCTTTCTATAGCGAGGTCCAGTAATGCCCACCACAACCGCAGCAAGCGTCCGCGTTCTCAATCCCAGACTCGAAAGCAAGATCATGAGCGCCTCCGAGGCTGCCGCTTTGATCCGTTCCGGCGACCAGATCGGCATGAGCGGATTTACCGGCTCGGGTTATCCCAAGGCGGTGCCTGTTCAGCTGGCTCACCGCATCGCCGAAGCGCACTTCCGCGGACAGAAGTTTCAGGTCAGCGTCTTCACCGGCGCCTCGACCGGCCCCGAACTCGATGGAGCCCTTGCCATGGCGGGAGGCATCCATCTTCGCCTCCCCTATCAATCCGACCCCGAAACCCGCAAACGCATCAACGCCGGCGAAATGGAATACATGGATATCCATCTCAGCCACGTCGCGCAATTCGTGGAGTACGGATTTCTCGGCAAGCTGGACGTTGCCTTAATCGAGGTCACAGCCATTTTGGAAGACGGCCGGATCGTGCCCAGTTCTTCCATCGGCAACAATAAAACGTGGATCGATCAGGCAGAACGCGTCATTCTCGAAGTCAACTCCTGGCAGCCGGCGGCGCTCGAGGGCATGCACGACATCTATTACGGGCTGGAGCCGCCCCCGAATCGCAAACCCATTCCGCTCACCAGCCCGGGCCAGCGGATCGGCTCACCGTACCTGCAAGTGGCTCCGGAAAAAGTCGTCGCGATCGTGCTGACCGATTCTCCGGATCGCAACAGCCCATTCAAAGCTCCCGACGAAGCTTCGAAGCGCATCGCCGGCCATATTCTCGAATTCCTCAGCTGGGAAGTGAAAAAAGGCCGCATGCCAGCGAATCTGCTCCCGCTGCAGTCCGGCGTCGGCAACATCGCAAATGCGGTTCTATTCGGGTTGGAAGAAGGCCCGTTTGAAGGGCTCACGTCTTACACCGAGGTGATTCAGGATGGAATGATACGCCTGCTGAAATCGGGCAAGCTGATTTCTGCGTCGGCGACCGCGTTTTCGCTAAGCCCCGAGATGTTGAACGAAGTCAATGCCGATATGGCCAGCTATCGCGAGCGCATCGTCCTCCGGCCGCAGGAGATTTCGAACAATCCCGGCATCATCCGACGGCTGGGTGTGATAGCGATGAACGGGATGATCGAAGCCGATATCTATGGCAACGTCAACTCCACGCACGTCATGGGATCGCGCATTCAGAACGGCATTGGCGGCTCGGGAGATTTCGCACGCAACGGATATCTGTCCATTTTCATGGCTCCGTCATCGGCAAAGAAAGGAACGATTTCCACCATCGTGCCGATGGTCTCGCACGTCGACCACACCGAGCATGATGTGCAGGTCGTCGTCACCGAGCAGGGATTGGCCGATCTGCGCGGGCTCTCACCCCGGCAGCGGGCGCATCTGATCATCGAGAAGTGCGCCAGCTCGGAATATAAGCCGCTGCTGCAGGATTATCTCTCGCGGGCGGAGCAACTCTCCTACGGCAAGCACACGCCGCACTTGTTGAGTGAGTCGCTCGCTTGGCACAACCGGTACTTGCGCAGCGGGAATATGAAGCCGAGAGAAGAAAGCTAAAGAGGCCACAATCCGGCTTACTTGGCATTCTCCGGCAGCCTCGTGCCTTCGATCTTGCAGCTATATTCCTTGTCGAGGTCGTGGAAGATATAAAGCCGATCGCCATCCACGCGATATTCGACGGTTTGCCCGGGCGTGAATTTGCCGGCCTGAAATGCGCCGCAATAATCGACTCGATAAATCATGTCCGGGCCGTGCAAGGCATAAACTTTCGCCTTCCGATACGACATGGTGCCGTTGCCGTTCGAGTAGTAATCCTTGCGCGTGTCAAAGCCTTCAATCGTGCCCTTCAGGTAGGTGAAGGGCTTCCCCAGCCCGGTGACCGGTACGGTGGGACACTTGATTTCCTTCCCCGCCTCTCCGACGATAAACACCGTATCGCCCTTCACCCGGTAGTCGACGGTTTTTCCGTCGGCAAAGTCGCCGCAAACCTTCAGATCGTACTCGTGATCTTCGCCCTGCAACGCGTAAAAGATGTGCGCGGACTCGCCGGATTCGGCGATAAATTTCTTCGTGATCGTGCCCTTTTGATAAGTGGGTGCATCGGCGGCAAGAACGAAGGCGGCAGACAAGAGGATCAACAACATTGAGCGGAACACGCGATTTCTCCAGAGTTGATTTTCGAAACGGACAACTCTACTTCCGGAGACAGGCCCTGTCAACGCTCATGCCCAATACGTCCGATCCAGGCTTCGGTACTGGATCGCTTCGGCAATGTGCTTGGGCTCGAGATTGGCAGACTCTTCCGGATCGGCGATGGTGCGGGCAACCTTCAGGATGCGGTCGTGGGCGCGCGCGCTCAATCCCTGCTGGGTCATGGCGCGTTCGAGCAGGCGCTCGCAATCGCATGAGAGTTCGCAGAATGTCCGGATGTGGCGGGAGGACATCTGGGCGTTGCAATAGAGTCTTTTCCGCCGACCATCGCCGCCTCTTTCGCATTCACCTCGGGCACGACCATGCGCGTAATTTTTCTGCTGCGTGCCTCAATAGCGATCGGCAGCGCGCCGCGCACGCCTCGCACCCCGCCCTCGAGCGAGAGCTCTCCAAGAAAAAGACAGTCTCCGATTTCCTTTTTCGTCAATCCGCCATAAGCGCCTACAATCCCGAGCGCCATCGGCAGGTCGAAACCCGATCCTTCTTTTTTGATGTCGGCGGGCGCAAGGTTAATGGTGATGTGCGTGGGCGGGATGTCGTATCCGCAATTTTTCAGCGCGGCGCGAACCCGGTCGCGGCTCTCGCGCACAGCAGCATCCGGCAATCCGACAGTGTGAAAGTGGTCCTG
>JASHOT010000193.1 GCA_030040965.1 Candidatus Sulfotelmatobacter sp.
CTGCTGGCCGTTCCCAACGGCTCGGCCACCGACCTGTACGCCGGCGCCATCAATCTTTACAAATGCTCGATCAACACACAGAACCCGACCTGCGCATCGTCGCCATTTCTAAACCTTACCCACGTGTACGGATGCGACCCGATTGCCGCGCCTTCGCACGTGCATCCCGATCAGCACGCGCTCGCCTTCCTGATTCCAACCACCGGCAGCGACTCCGGCAACGAGTTGTTGTATTTCGCCAATGACGGCGGTATCTACCGCGCGCTTGACGGATTCACGGGCCTAACCACCGGCTCGTGTTCGGGGACGAATCAGTTCGACGATTCCAATCAGGATCTCGGTTCGATGACACAGTTCGTCAGTTTCTCGAATCATCCCACCGATCCCAATACGTTGCTCGGCGGCACGCAGGACAATGGCTCTCCCGCGACATCGCAGGCAACCACGAATCTGGCCTGGGGCAATGTCCTCGGCGGCGATGGCGGCTACAACGCCATCGATCCCAACACGCCAACGAATTTTTATGCTTCCAATCCCGACGTTCCTCCCGGCGGTCTCGGCATTCAGCTCTGCTCCGACGGTGTCAACTGCGTCGACAGCACCTTCAGCATGATGGTCACCAGCAGTTCGGTGGGCGGCGATGACGGAGCCTTTTACTTTCCGTACATTCTCGATTCGCAATCGACCTCGGCCCTGCTGGTCGGTACTTGCCGCATCTGGCGCGGTGCGCGCACGGGCGGCAGCTACTCCGTGCTCAGCCCGAATTTCGATACGCTCGACTCGGGTACCTGCACGGGGAGTGAAGTTAAGGAGGTCCGACCGACAGCAACGGCTCCCTCGTCGTCTACTCCACGACCAGCGGACTCGGGCCGCTTGACGGTCCTCTCACTTCGCCCATTGAACCTGTTGGCAACGCATTCAATGCGCCGGTTACGCTCTCGTGTTCCGGACTTCCTCCGGGTGCGCAGTGCTCGTTCAATCCCTCGACACCGCAGGCGCCCGGCACGTCTACCGTCGATGTGGTGATGAGCGTTTCCACTTCGGCGACAACGAATTCACGGCGGCCGTGGCACAAGGCAAGGTTTCACGCAGCGGGCTGGTTGCTGCCGGGAATCGTCATTCTGTGGGGAACTGGCCGAAGCTGGCGCATGCGAACACCGCTCGTTTCGTTGATAGCTTTGCTCGCGCTGACGATTTTCCTTCTTTCATGCGCCGGAGTCAGCAACGGGGGTGGAGGTGGAGGAGGCGGTAGCGTATGTTCTTCTGCGCCAGACGTTCCGGCGGCGCCCACAGCTTCTACGCCCACCGCCCTGCAGGGATCGACCACTGTAACCACCACGCTTACGTGGCCTGCTCCAGCCGCGAGCTCGGCGTGCACGGTGACGCAGTATCTTGTTTATGAGAATGGGTCATCGACTCCACTCGCCACGGTCCCTACGCCGACCTCTGGCCTGCAATTAACACCCGGATCGTATTCATTTACGGTGGCGGCCCAGGACTCCTTTGGAACATCGGCACCAAGCACCGCATTGACTGTGCTCATTTCCCAAATCACGGTTACCGGGACCTCCCCGGGAGCGCCACCGGACTCCGGACAGAGCACGCAGGTGTTTCTCGTCGTAAACTAACCAGTCACGGAACGAGCGCATTGAAAAAGGCATAGGAGTTTCACCGCTTCTTTCGCTCCTCTCCGCGCGGTGCATGACCGACGCATCCTACAACGTTACGATCATTGGTGCCGGGGTTGTTGGCCTCGGTGTCGCGCTCGAAATCTCACGCCGATTTCCAGATTTCCGGCTGCTGGTCCTTGAGAAAGAATCCGGTGTCGGCCGCCATCAAAGCGGACACAACAGCGGCGTCATCCATTCCGGCGTCTACTACAAACCGGGATCGATGAAGGCTCGTCTGTGCGTCGCCGGCGCCGCTGCCATGATCGACTTCTGCCGAGATCACGGCATCGCGCACAATGTCTGCGGAAAAGTCATCGTCGCCACCGATGCAGCAGAACTTCCGCGCATCGAAGATCTTCGCCAGCGCGGCCAAGCTAATGGCTTGCAGGGACTCCGCCTGATCGGGCCCGAAGAACTCCGCGAAATCGAGCCGAACGCGAGCGGGGTGCAGGCTCTCGTGGTGCCCTCCACTGGAGTCACCGACTACGCGCAGGTCTGCGAAAAGTACGCACAGTTCATTTCCGCGCGTGGCGCCAAGGTCCTTACTTCGGCGCAGCTCACCGGCATCCGCCGATCCGCGAGCGAGATTGTTGTCGAAACCACGCGCGGCACCTTCTCCACCACCTCTCTTATCAACTGCGCCGGGCTGTTCAGCGATCGCATCAGCCGCATGGCCGGCGACGATCCCGGCGTCATGATCGTTCCCTTCCGCGGCGAGTACTACGACCTGGTTCCCGAACGTGCCTCGCTGGTTCGCGCCCTTATTTATCCCGTGCCTGATCCCCGTTTTCCATTTCTCGGCGTGCACTTCACGCGCCGCATCACTGGCAAGGTTGATGCAGGCCCGAACGCCGTGCTCGCTCTCGCGCGCGAGGGATATCGCCATCGCGACATCAGCTTGCGCGATCTTACTTCTTCGCTCGCCTTTCGTGGATTCTGGCGGATGGCCCGCCAGCATTGGCGCAGCGGAGTCGACGAGTGGCATCGTTCGCTCTCGAAAGCAGCTTTCGTGCGCGCGCTGCAGCGCCTGGTTCCGCAAATCACCGCCAGCGATCTCGTTCCTGGCGGCTCCGGCGTTCGCGCCCAGGCTCTTAAGCCTGATGGCGCTCTGGTCGACGATTTCCAGTTCGTGACTTCGGGTAAAGTACTGCATGTGCTCAACGTACCGTCGCCGGCCGCAACCGCCTCGTTGGCTATCGGCAAAGCGGTTGTCGACGCGGCGGCGCGTACGATGGAGTGGTAAGAAGATACGGGGGGATTTTTCGCGGTTCTTTTCCAAGGGTTGAAATTCTTCAGGAGCACTCATGAGAGAAACGTTCCGACACGCGACCATGCTCGCAGTCATCTCAATCCTTTGCGCCTGTGTCATCGCGCAAACGGCGGATTCGTCCAATTCAAAGAGTCTTGAATCCGGCTGGCAACTGGTCTGGAGCGACGAATTCAACGGTCCCAACGGCTCTCCGCCCGATCCCTCCAAGTGGAAGCTCGAGACTGGCGGCAGCGGCTGGGGCAACAACGAACTCGAGTACTACACAAACCGTCCGCAGAATGCATACCAGCAGGACGGCAGTCTCGTCATCAAGGTGCTCGCCGAAAAATTCACCGGCCCCGACGGCGTCACCCGCAATTACACGTCAGCGCGGCTCAAGACGCAGGGCAAATTCTCGCAAACCGGGGGCCGCTTCGAAGCCCGCATCAAAATCCCGCGCGGGCAAGGCATCTGGCCGGCATTCTGGATGCTGGGCGCCGACATTTCAGATGTTAACTGGCCGAACTGCGGCGAAATCGACGTCATGGAAAATATTGGCAAGGAACCGGGCACCGTCCATGGCACTATCCACGGCCCCGGATACTCGGGCTCGCACGGCATCGGCTCACCGTTCAGCCTTCCCGCCGGACAGAACTTCGCCGACGATTTTCATATTTACGCCATCGAGTGGGAGGGTCAGTCCATCCGCTTCTTCGTCGACGACCACCTCTACGCCACGCGCACTCCGGCCGATCTGCCAACCAGAACGAAGTGGGTCTACGATCATCCATTTTTTCTTCTGCTCAATGTCGCTGTCGGTGGAGGCTGGCCTGGCAGTCCCGACGCGAGCAGCACGTATCCGCAGACCATGCTTGTCGACTACGTCCGCGTCTATCAGCGCTATGCCCGTATCGGTGTCACTCCGGCTCAACGATGAGGAGTAGCATACTCGTCCCCGATTGCTATCGAATTTTCAGATCACCGTAGTGGGCGAAGCTGGAGAGTGCTACCTGATCGTCGCCCGGTATGTAGAAACCAAATTTGCCCGTGCCGAGATTCGTGCCGGGCTGCGCCCACCGATCGAGCATGATCCACCTGTCGCCGTCCTTGATCTGATGGACGATCTCCGCACCGCTCACGCGGATTTGCAACGTACGGAAACTTTTTTTCTCCCCTTTGTGGGGAACGATGATTTCGTCTGTCTTCACGCCATTGCGCATGACGATGCGGTAAAAGTTGTTGTCGTCCATTTGGTAGAGGACGTAGTTCTTGGCATCGGTGTAGTTGAGCACCCATTGAAGAAGACGACCTTTGGTGAGCATCGCGGAAAAAACAAAGGTGCCCGAAGACGGAGCGGCTCCATACAGGACGAAGTCCCCTCCCTTGCGGACAAAAAAATCTTTTTCATGCTTCCAGCCGTTTGGGTCATCCCAGTTCGACATGCCGGCCGGGGCAAGAGACAAATCCAAAGTCTTGGATACACCGGCAACGACTTCCAGCGTGGATGAGCGCGTGAACCCGTCGCTGGTTCGCGCCGTAAGAGTGTAGGTGCCGGCAGAAAGGTTGAGCGGCGCACCACTATTTACGATTTTCAGAAGCTCGCCTTTTACGATTGCAACTCTCGCATCGGCAGGCGCGAAGGTTATTTTCAACTCGCTGGAAGCGGCTTCCAGCACGGCATCTGCTCGGGCGAGGGATATCGCTCCGCCAGCTGCGAAATGTTCGTTGAACTGACGGGATTGGAAGCGCTCTTTGCGCAATTCGACCGTATGATCTCCTGGCGTGACGGAGGAGACGGCGAGCGTGCCATCGGGCTGAATGGTGCCGACGAGCTTCTGATCAACGAAAACTGTGGTTCCGGAAAGTCCGCCCGAGATGTTCAGCGAGGCCATGCGGGGCACGGGCTGAGGCTGCGGTTGGGCGCGGAAGTTGAAAACCAGCCTGGCCTCTTCGCCGCGGCGAATGCGGATCTGCTGTTGGGGCGGATCCTGAAAACCGGTCTTCGAGACCTGTACAACATAATCCTTCGCCTCAAGATTGGGCAGGCGCAACTGGCCAGCTTGAGTGGGTTGCCGCTGAAGTTTTCCGTTGAGAAAAACTCTTGCGTTGTCCTGACCCGTGACCACCAGAAGCGCGCCAACGTTGTTGCCGGACGCGGCAGGTGGCTGACGATTGCTCGGCTGATCGTTTGCGACCGTAGGTTCAGGCGTGACTTTCCCGGCCGCGCTATCGGTGGCACCGCCTGAAGCGGGCAAAGATGGCTCGGGAGGTGTTTGTGCGGGAGCGGGAACGGTGGGAGCCGAGACAGCTGAGTTAGAAACGGCGGGTGCTGACACGGGGCTTGGCGAGATATCGGAAGCGGGTGCGGAGGTGTTCGCTATTGGCGGAGCTTGATGTTTTCGCGCGAAGAAGAAGATCGCCCCGATCACGACTATTGCAGCGGCGGCGGAAATGAAGATCGGCGTGGTGGAGTTCGATTTTGTGGCCCGGCTTGGCTCGACTGATGATGACGGCGATGCCACTTTGGCCACCGGCATGGAGGACTCGGGGGTGGATGCAGTGGAGGCCGGCACCCCGGCGCGCTTCGGCTCCTGCGCAGTCCTGGCAACTTCGCTCGCCCTGGACGGAACACTGGTCTGCGCGACTTCGGCTGGCGGGACCTCGATGGGCGAAATCTTACTCGGCGCAATCGTGCCGTCAGCAACATTTCCGGGCGCGATCGGATTGGGCGTAGGCGGCACCGGCGCGACAGGGCTCGGCAGAACCTTGCTCTGAGGGATAGCACCGGTCTCAATCTTGGTTGGCCGAATCTCGCTGCTCTCGGCGCGGGAAGGTTTGGGAGTTGGAGCACCCGGCCGCGGGACGTGAAGAATCACGGTCGCGCCTTTGCCGCGCGGCGACGCGCTGGAACTCTCTTGGGAAACCAATCCCAAGCGGAGGAGCAGGGCGTTGGCAATGGACAAGATTTCGCCATCGGTCCAATGCTTTGCAGCGACGGTTTGTATGCGTACGGCCAAAGCTTGTTTGGCGGCAACGTCGGTCGCGCTATCGATATCGCGCTGCAGGCGCCGTAGCTCATCCAGGTCGCCGCGGCGCGCCTGACGCCGCCGGGCGTCCTGGTCGCGCTGGATTTCGTCCTGAATCTGAAGCAACTTCGGATCGTGCGGATGAACCGCCAATCCTTCTGCAACCCAGGCCAGCGCCGCGAATAAGTCGCCCGAGGACTGCAGCTTACTCGCCTGCGAGACCCAATCCTCCACAGAGCTTGTTTTCTTCTGGTAGACGATCAAGCTGAGGACGGTTTTCGCCGTGGGATGCGCGGGGTTCAAGGCGAGCGCCTGATTAGTCAGCGTTTCGGCTTGCAGCCAATCGGCTTCCACAATGGAATGCGCGTGCTCGACCAAAGCATTGGCCAGGATGGTGCGGGCCAGAGAATTGTTCTTATCTAGCTCGTAGGCTTTGCGCAACAGCTGAATCGCCTCGCCCGACTTCTGATGCGCGAACAGCTCCTGGCTTTCAGTGATCAGGCGTTGGGCTTCGGCATTATGCTTGACGCCATCCCGGACAAGCTTTCCCAGTTCGGTTAGTTCCGCATCGTTAGGAAACTCGACGCCCGCGTCTCGCAACAGATCCTGGGCGCGAGAATAGTTGCTCGAACGCAGACAAATGTTGATCTGCTCAACGAACTCCGTCCGGGATTCGGGGCGAGCCTGCCGCTCGCGGTTCTTCTCCAAGCGCTCAAACCTCGAAGGCGATACCAGCGTAAGCGATACCGGGATTGTCGATACTTGGATTATCGATGGTAGATGAGGCGCAGGACCTATCGATTGTTCAGCCCATCGTTATAATCTTTGTTCTTCCCCTCAGATCGGTTTTGCACGTCTGACGACAATTTTCGGTCGTGAAATTCTACGCAGACGTGCCTGATTTCTTGATTGCCGGATGACGTGGTTTCTTGGAGGGAAATAGTCTTGACCGCCTCCGCGTGCTTCGGCCGCACCTGCAGCCAGACCGCGCGTTAGCATTGATTCCGCAGCATGAGGAGAGAGGAGACCATTTTCTGACAGATATCAGCGATGACCTGCGAGTCCGGGGAGCTGTCGTTCTCGAAGCTTTGCCGCCATAACCGGACAGAATCATCGGTGATGTGAGCTGGTGTGTCCTCTTCGTGTCCGATCCATGCGGCAAGGTGCAAGAGTTCGTTGCTATATTCGTTGAGGAAATGATCCAGCACCTGATTTTGCTGCTGAGTTACTACGGAGTCGCTCTCACGTCGCCCACGATGCGAGAGAAGACTGAGTTCCAGCAGGTAGATCGAACGCAATGCTGGCTGAGCCCTCTGGATCCGGTCACACTCGGCCACGTCTTGCTCGCGGCGATGGCGAAACTTAAACTCAAAGCGCACGGCATCCATCTGCGATTCCAGACTGGCGAAGTTGTCATTGATCTGACTGCGGAGTCGGCTGATCTGTGAAACCGCAATGGCGTTTTCATTTCCACCCTTCGAAACCCGCGAAGGGTGGGACAAGCGGTCGACCGGTGCGGAAACTGCGAGCTGTGCCAACATTCGTACATTCCGCACCAGCAGTTTCTGTAGCTGCTCGGCATCGCTCTTTGCTCCGAAACGGTCGAAGATAAAGCCCATAGCAAGAATACCCAACAACACGCCAATCACCTTGTCGCGCGCGATCGTGAGGTCAGTTTGGATTTGGGCATCCTGCAGGTTGACGAAGTAAAAAGAGATTGCCATCTCCACGCCAAAATAGGAAAGGCGTGGACTGGAGGTTGCAAACCAAGCGGCGAGCGCGGTACACGCTGCAAAGAAAACGGCAAACCCAAAAACGGTGTCGATACCGGGTAAGATCAGAATCTGCGCCGAAATCCCCAGCACCAGCCCTCCGACGATAAATCCGGCAAGGCGGAGAAACTGCGCCTGGAGCGAAGTGCCGATGGTGCTCAGCGCGGTAACGATGCAAGTAAGAACGCTCGTAGTGCCGATGCCAGGCCAGTCGAGCGCATTGTAGAGTATGTAGCAGATGGTGGCGGCCAGGCATCCGGCCAAGGCGAAGCGTGTGTATTCCGGATTCTGGAATGTATCGGGCAGAAACAAAGTGCGCCACCAATTTTGTCTTGGCGTGGTCTGGGAACCATCGAGGAAACCGCGCTGAAAAACCTGGGGGATGAGTGCAACCGCTTGCTCCATCTCTTGCAGCATGGTCAGGCCGGAGGAGGGCAGCTCCTCAAGCAGAGGAGAAGATGCGGAAATAACTCCACACTCGCGCAGCTCCGTTCGGATTGATTCGAGTCTCTCAGAGAGCACGCGTAGACGGATCGCGTCTTCGGCGCTGGGCTGTTGAGGAGAGCGCTCGAGATTCGCGGCCAGAGCAATGAGTCGGCCCGCCAGCGAAATCAGGGCGCTGCGCTGCGCCCGCTGGGCCGGATCCACACCTTGGCGCTGCAACGCCGTTCTGATTCGGCCAGTCCCGACCATATCGTATTGAAGAATTCTGTTGTGGATCGACTTCGGTGTGCTTTGGAGGGATGCGAGGCTTTCCACGACCTGCTGCACGGTCCGCAACAATTCGTCGACGTCGGTGATAAGAGGATCGGAGCGATCGAAGATACGGTATAGCGCTTCGGTTAGCAAAGTAACGCCGGCGCCTACAGCGATTACCAGAACAGGCCAAAGAGTGCCCTCCACCTGTGCTTCGCTGGGCACGGAGCGGTCCCACACCGGCAGGGCGACGCCAATCGGAATGGCGAAAGCCAATGCGGCTGCGTAGTTCGTCGCCGCGCGCATCACGAAAAAGACCAAATACAGGCTTGCGATTACCCAGAAGAAATGAGTGATGGGGTAACCGCGGAACAGCATGATGCCGACCAGCGTGTAGAGGCTCGCGCCGACGAATCCAAGGATGATCGTTCGCCCTCCACGCCACGTAGCAGCGAGATTTTCGCGAGCCAGGAGTATCGAAAAGAGAGCAGCCAGGAACGCGTTAGGAATGCGGAAGGTCACCGCGATGATCATGACCAGCGTCGCCGTGACCGTCATGCGGACGACCGTGTTCATACGGCCTGGATACGGAGCAACTTCCCACTGGATGAACTCCCGAAACCAGAGCCAATCGGCAGTTTGGCCGGCTGGTCGGCGGTGGAGTTGAGTGGCGTGGGTGGCCATTTTATGGCTTCCGTTTGTATCCGCGGATAACCACTACTGCGGATTCCCCGAGTCGAATGCCGGCAGAGGGTGGTGATTCAATCCGGATGCGGACAGGGTAGCGGCTGGCCAGGTGCACCCAACTCAGAGTGCGTTGTACGTCGGGCAGGCCGGAACTGATTCGTCCTACGAGCGAGGGATCGGGTATAACACCGTACCCGGTGCTCTCCACGACCCCAGTGAATCGCAATCCCGGGTCGGACATAACGTACACGTCCGCAGTCATACCTGGCTGAATGTGCTTCAGCTGCGTCTCGCGAAAATTTGCCAGCACCCACCATACGCGAGTATCGATCAGCGTGAAGATCTCTTGTCCGACGTGTGCATAAGCGCCCTCGGAAATGATGAGGTTGGTTACACGCGCGTCGAATGGCGCATAGACTCGGCACTGGTTGTAGTTGTACTGGGCGTTGGCGATTGCCGCGGCCCGACCCTGCCGTTGGCCCACGAGGGGATCGAGCGTAAGTACACTGGACTGCGACTGCTGAAGCTGCGCCGTGCTCTGCTCTGCCGAAGCTTTGGCCTGCGCCAGAGCGGCCAGCATGGAGTTGAGGTGAGCTCGATTGAGGGCCAATTGCGATTCCGCTTCGTGCACGGACTGCGCGCTGGCTCGCTCCGTCGTGCGTGCCTGATCCACCTGGTCGACAGTAACGAACTGTTTGACGAGTAATGGTTCGACGCGGTGCAGGTTGTTTTCGGCGTATGCCCACTCGGCCTTGACTCGATCGAGCGCGGCCTCAGAGTGGGCGACATCGGCCTCTGCCTCACGGATCGAGGCTTGTGCCCGGTCGACGTTTGCGCTTGCGCTGCGTGTTGCCGCCCCGGAAGCGGTGACGGCATGCACTTCGGCTCGAATCCGCCGCTGTTCGTCGACGATTTGGCCCTCGAGGGCGGCTTGGTCCGACACGGCGCGGTCGAGGGCGTACTTATAGGGGCGATCATCGATTTCGAAAAGCAGATCGCCCTGCCGCACGCGCTGATTGTCGGCGACGTTCAGATGAAGTATTGGCCCTTCGACCACCGGGGCGATTCCGATGTAGTTGGCAAAGATTTCGGCGTCGTCGGTCTGGGGCCGCCAAGTTGTGACTAGATAGACTGCGATCAGGCCGACCGTCGCCAGCAGAACCATAGCTGCGGTGACGATGCGACCGTACCAGTGAAGTTTTGCGATGTGATTGTCGTGCTCACGTCCGAGATTATCTTGGATCGCCGTGACTTGGATTGTCCGCATCGCTTCCACCTAGCTGTAGAAGAATAGCCACAACATGCACGCGAAGAAGATCGCAATGCTCAGATAAGCGAGCACGGGCGCACCCAGATATTCGGCGATGGCGGTGCGCGCGATCAGGGCGCGTGCGCCCACCATCAGCAGGAGACCGCCGACGGAGCAGAAAATCCACGCCGGAAAAAAAGATCCGAATATGCTGTACTCGGGCGCGTGAGAACAACCCACCGACACCAACGGCACCGCCAGAGCCAAAAGAGCGACGTAGCGAGGTGGGGTCGGGCCTCCGACTTCTGGCGGGCATGGCCACAACTTAGAATTTTCTCTACGTCGATTACGGTTCGTCGATTTGATGTTCATTTCCAGCAGGTTCAGCTTCGATTCCACGTTTCGATTGAGCCACAGAGTTAATGCACGATCTATTGGACGAAGGTGTCGATCAATACCTTCGCATAAGGCGGCTGCCGCACCGAGTCAAGACGATCTCCACAGATACTTTGGGATCGATCAATACGTTTGTTCAATAGATTCACTTTGGCAGCTCTGCCTTAATTACATTTGGAATGAACTGGAAGAAGTGTCGATTGATCGAATACAGCCCATCGGCGAATGTTCTGTTCGTGTCCCTGCTTCTCGCCTTCTGCGCGGCACAAGCTCTGGGGCAATGTGCCGGCAAGGTGTCTTCTCCGGCAGCCGCCGCCGACTGCGCCGCTCGCGAAACTCCGCGCGAGGGGACAGCGATTCTCGACCCAGCTCACCCGTACAGTCTGGCTGAGCTGATCGACGTTGCCGAGCACCACAACCCCAACACGCGCGTGATCTGGGAACGCGCAAAGCAGAAGGCGCGCGAGCTTGGAGTAGCTAAGAGTGCTTATTATCCCGAGTTAGAAGGTCTGGCTGTTTTCGGTGACGAGAGATTGATAAATCCGTTCCCGGAGCCGCTCGCTCCTCGCGGTTATGTCATGGTTGAGTTACCCGTCGTCAAGCCAGAAGTCACACTTCAATATCTGATCTTTGACTTTGGCAAACGTGAGGCCAGAGTGGACTCCGCCAAACAGGAGAAGTTCGTTGCCGGTGCGGACGTCATTCAGGTAAATCAAGCGCTGGCGTTTCGTGTCGCCAGTGCGTATTACCAACTGGTGACTGCACAGGAGAGATTGGAGGCCACTCAGGACACGCTACGAACCGCACAAACCACGCAGGATGCGGCTGAAAATCGACTGAACAATGGGCTTGCAACTCTTCCTGATGTTCTTAACGCCCGGGCCGAAACGGCGCAGGCTGCGTTCGACGAGGAATCCGCGGATGGGGACGAAAAGATCGCGCGCGTGGCGCTGACGGAAGCGGTGGGGGCAGATCCATCTCCCAATGTATTGATTGACAGCCAGAGGAGCGCGCCACTGCCGGAGAAGCTCACGATGTCCATCGATGCGCTGATCGATCGCGCGACGAAGGATCGTCCCGACCTTATGGCGCAAACGCTGCGTATCCGCTCCGAGGAGGCTCGCATTCGTGCGGCCCGGGCGGAGTATAAGCCCCAGATTGTTCTCTCGGGATCGGTGGCGCAGACTTCCCTTTGGCCGACGGCAGATTACGGCGTGCTCGGTTCAGCGAGCGAACCGACCTGGTCGGTGGCGCTCGGCATACGCTGGCGCATCTTTGACGGAGGTGCCCGCAAGAACGAGCTGTTGATCGCCGAATCGAAACGCCGGGAAGCAGGGGATGAACTTACGGCGAAACGTGATGAGACCACGCGCGAGGTCTGGACCGCGTACATCGCATTCCGGACCGCGTTGCGAAAGCACGACGCCGCCGTGGCACTTCTCGAGTCCGCCAACGCCTCTTACTCGGCATCGCTCGAGGCCTATAAATATGGAGTCAAAAATCTGGTCGATGTTGTCACCGCGGAGGATCAACTAGCCAAGGCTCGACTGTCGAGTGTCTCTGCGCGATCGGAATTATTTCTGCAAGCGGTCAACCTTGAATTCGCGACAGGAAACCTGCTGAGGAATCAGCCACCAGCAACAAGACTCAAATCGCAGGACGCACATTAATGATTTCGCCCAGCGCAATAAGGGATTTTGGCGACCTTTACTTCTCTGGGCCGAAGACCTCGCGTAACGCGACATTGAGGTCATCGAGGGCCCGGGCGCAGTCGCCTGTAAAGCTAGAGCCATGCATGATGGCGAGCGTTGTGGGCTTTAGATCGGCGAGCTCTTTCAAGTTCTGCGCAGTGAGGGGCGCGTAGGGCATATACTCCGCGAGAATGCCGACCTGATATCCTTCAGCGCATGACGCGAGCGGCCCACGACATCGGCACGCGTCAGGGGTTCGACGTCGCCAGCCTGATGGAACAGGTCCGAACAGAGCAGCGTTCTCTGCGTTTCTTCGAAGAGGACGCCGGCGTCCCAGCCGTGGGGCAGATGGGGAGTCCGGCAGTAGCGAAAGCGGTATCTCCCTGTCGCAAAGGTCCCGCCGTCAGCAAGAGCGCGTGACTCTCGGCCAATGAAGTCGTTCACGCAGACGAGCGCACCAACCTGGCTGCAGATCACATCGGCTTTGGGCGCTGCAGCCAGCCATTCGTTGAGCGACCCGCATTCGTCTGACTCAAAATGACTAAAGCTAATGTGGCGCAGCTCGGAAAGGTTGATAAGTTTCGAAACGGCTTCGCGAACTTTCCGCGCACATTCCGCGCAGCCCGGTGTGGAATAGCAGCGGTTCATCGTCTTTCACCAAAAAGTGGTTGAACTGCAAATTGTGTCGTTGAACAAAAATCGAGATGCGATAGATATCCGGAGCGATTTCCGTGGTGAGCGCCATGCCAGTCTCTCCTCGTCCTCAAAGATCAAGAATCACGTTCGCGTCCGGCTGTGAGCAGCACAGCAGAACGTTTCCCGGCGCCGGCCTTTCCAGCGGTTCCGGGTTGCAACTGATCGATCCAGCAATCAGTCCCGTCATGCAGGTGTGGCACACTCCAGTGCGGCACGACCATCTGACCGGAACGTCGCATGCTTCCGCCAGTTCCAACAAGCTTTGATATTTGGGGTCCCATGCGGCCGTGATCCCGCTGCGCGCGAATGAGACTGGCGGGCCGGATCCACGGGGGCCATTGGGCAGATGTGGCGTATGAACAACGCGCGCCATGCCGGGTGTAATGGCGTCAAGCGTACCGAAGATTTCCGCGTGCACATTCGCGGCGGGCGCACCCCACTTTCGCAGCCCATCGCGCATGTTCTTTAAAAACGAAGGTGGGCCACACAAGTAGAACTCGCTCTCGCGCGATACTCCAATCTTCTCCACCAAAGTTGCGTCGATGTGTCCTGACGCATCAAAGTCCAATCCAAGCCGATCGGTAGCCACGGGTTGGCTGTACACGATGTAGCTTCGTGCGTGAGAGAGTTGTTTCAGCAATGCACGCGATTCTTTCGCGAATGGATGGTCGGCGCCATTGCGCGCCGCGTAGATCCACCAGATCTCTCGTTCGGATTTTTCCGCGGCGAGTGCGTGCAGCATCGACATCACGGGCGTTGCGCCTACTCCGGCGCTCAGCAAAACCACGGGACTCGCGCCGGGATGCACCGTAAAGCTTCCCCGAGGCGCACTCACATCCAATGCATCGCCTTCTCGCACGCGGTTGCACAGAAACGAACTTGCAGCGCCATTCGATTCGCTCTTGACCGTGATGCGGAAATGATCTACCACCGGCAGATCAGACAAAGAATAGCTGCGAAGAACCGGAGGCTTGTCCGCATCGACCAGCAACCGCAAGACGACGAATTGACCTGCGTGGAAGACGGGAAGAGGCTGACCATCGATCGGCGCGAGAATGAAGGAAGTCACGCTGTCGCTTTCCTTACGGATCTGCGTAACTCGCAATTGTCTAAATCCGGGCCATGCTGGAGCTTGCTCCTCATATGCGAGTCCCGGATTCCCCGCTGCCGCGTTGAAAGTCGATTCCTGCCCGAGCATCGCGCGGAACGAATCCTGCCAACCCTTGCTCAGCGCAGGAATCCGCAGCGCGCGTTGCAGTTGATCATGAGAGTGTCCCGGCAAGTACAGCAGCGCATCAATCTCGGCGACGGTGATCCGCTCGGGGCCGTCAGCGACTTTTATGATGTCATCGCCTCCGCCAACTTCTCCTTCCTGCAACACACGAAAATAGAATCCGGGTCGGTGATGTGCAACGAGCAGGGCTGCCATCCGAGGTTCGTTCATACGCATGCCAACGCGATAGCACGTCACGCGCGGCTGGGTCACTTCAAATAGCGCGTCACCAATCCGGTATCGATCACCGATGCAAACCTCGTCATCCGCAAGCCCGTCGACCGTGAAGTTTTCGCCGAACTGACCAAAAGTAAAATCATTCCGCCCCAGAAAGCGCTCCCAATAGCGATAGGAGTCCATCTGGTAAACAAAGACCGCGCGGTGCTCCCCTCCATGACCCGCGAGATCACCTTGCCCGTCACCATCGATGTTGAGCTTGCGCACGATGCTCCGCCCGGCAACGGAAGATTTCCAAACCGCCGTTCGGACAGTCTGGCCGTTCCAGGTTACGTCGCGAGGAAGGCCGACATTCACTGAGAGCAGGCGAGCCATTGCGGCGAGAAATCTCCTCTCTTACATCTTCCGTCCAGGAGAAGCCGCTTCCCAGCTGGCCTGCTTGTTCCGTCCGTGGAAAGGCGAGAGGTTGCCTGCATTCCATGCCTCGCGGAGCCCCGGGCGGCTCAAATCCCAGTCTGGGCGGATTTCGCTGGTCACGGCGCGCAGGTCGTGCCAAAGATCTACGACCGACGGGCGGCCCCAGAACCAATAGCCGTTGTAAATCCTGTAGATCACGAGGCCCGGCTTGAAAACGAGCGTGTGCGGAATCATCGGGTTGTGCTCGGGGTCGGTGTACTCCTGGATATCGAGATCCTGCTGAACGATCCGGCCAGGATCGGACAGAAAGGTCCACTCCGCTCCCACTGATGCTCGAAATTCCTGGAGCATGTGGTGGTCGTCGGTGGCGATGGTGACGATTTGTGTGTATGCGACAGCGATCTTCGGGTAGAACGCAGCGAGTTCCAGATGCTGCTGGTGTTCCTTGGGACAGTAGTGGCCGCGGGCAAGGGTGAGGATCAGCGGATCGTCGCCCTGCAACTCACTGAGCTTGCGCAGCTCGTTCGTGTGATCGGGCAGTTCGAAGTCAGGAAAAACCTTTCCGGGCACAATATCAGAACGCATAATGGAGCCACCTCCGATCGCACTCGCGCACATCGTCTACACGATGCAGCCGGAGAATATCTTTCTCCTCAGTTGTCCTAGCTCCCCGCCACTGATTGATCAGAACTTCTGGGCAACAGACGCATATGAATCAGGATGTTCAGACGCTCTCCAACTATCGCATTGAAATCCGACGCCTCGGCGGCGCCAAGGTCTTCGGCGTTCGCCGCATGCGGCGGCTGCGGGAGCGAAGGCGCTTGCATCATCGTTCCCGTGCATGGAATCCCGTGATAGTCCTCACCCACCTGAGTCGGCTGACAGGTCACATCCTGAATCACCGGCGGCCAGTACGTGGCCGTAACCGCCTTCAGCAACTGAGGAAAGTCTTCGCGGAATACTTTTGTCGAGGCCGACTCCTGGATCGAGCCGTCGTGTGTTTTTCCATCACTGCCCGGAGCATCGAAAACCAGCGTGACTTCATGCGTAACCCGGTGGATGACCGGGGGGCCGTACACCGGGCCGGCGTAGCCTTCTGTGGGATCGGCCTGCACACTGCGGTCGACTCGAGTTAGGGCCATCGTACCGGTGGTTTGCAGCCGGCCGTCCGCTGTCCGCGTCACTCCCTTGGAGTGAAAGCACACCAGGGTGTGGTTGGCTACATTGGCCAACCAAAGACTCTTGAATTTTCCGTCTTCGGCGATGGGCGGCAGCATGGAAGTCGCCGGATAAAAGCGCAAGTCGACACTCGATCTCGCGGGGTCGGCGTCGTCAAGGATCAATGTGCCATTCACTCGAGCAAACCCCAAGGTGATGTCGATCTTTGTTTTGCCGAAGTCCGTGGTTGCATCGGTGATGAGTTGCGCATCGGAATGACGGGTATCGACCTGCCAAGAACCGGCCAAGGACGGAGGAGACGTGGAAACCCCCAGGGTAACAGCACCGAGAACGAGGATGGTTGCGATTGCGAGTAAAGCCACTGGCTTAGACATTTTCTTTGCCTCCTGATCTTCGTAAGACGCACTTCTCTCTCCATCTCTGATTAAGCCAAAGGCGAAAGGTTGCATCTATTGGACGAACGTATCGAGCAATACCAAGGTAGGAGGGCTAGACTCCTCAACCCATGGGAAGATGGTTCTCGCCAGCGAGCGTGGCGGCCATAGGGCTGTAGCGATTGTCTAGGCGGCGACGAACTGCTGGCCGCCGTCAACGTCATAGGTTGCCCCTGTGAGCGCCGTGTTGGCCATAATGTGCACCGCCAGTGCAGCAACATCTGCTGGTTGAACAACCCGCCGAATGGGAAGTTTGGCGCGAAGCTGGCTGCGGCGGTTCTCGAGTTCATCACCCAAAAGTGATGCCGACAACTGTGTGTCGACGAATCCGGCGGCGATCAGGTTCACGCGCACTGGTGCCAGCTCAAGGGCGAGATTGGCCGTGAGGGCAGGCAGTGCTGCGGTGACGGTCGATAGGATTCCAAGACCCATGGCCGGTCGGCGAGCGCCGGTGCCGCCCATGAATATCAAAGTTCCGCCGGCTTTTACCTTGTCAGCGGCGTGCAGGGCGACTTCGATGAAGAGCGAAAAAAGCTCCTCCAGCGCACGGCGCGCTTGGGCGAAATCGAGATCGATGAGGCGGCCGTAATAAGGCCGGCCGGCCGTCACCATGATGTGATCGACCGGGGTCGGCAAGTCGCGGAAAAACTGCGCGAGCTGCGCAGAATCCGCAGCGTCGAAGGCGGCGGTACTCAGCGCATCGACCTCGCTTGCGGCGCGTTGGAGGTGCTCAGGACTGCGGCCGGTGAGGATCAGCTTTGCTCCTTCCGCGGTTGCACGTCGCGCCGTCTCGAGTCCGATGCCCGCGCTTCCACCGATCACAACGACGGTTTGACCCAGGAGTTGTGGCTCATGCTGAATGCGATAAGGGGTGATTGCACTGCTCATAGTTGCTCCGATTCGCTGCACTTGATTAGGCCAGCAGCACGACGAACGAATCTATTGGACGAACGTATTGATCGATACCAAAGTGGGGGTTGGACATTTGCG
The DNA here is from genome assembly GCA_030040965.1 of Candidatus Sulfotelmatobacter sp. Lineage (GTDB taxonomy): Bacteria > Acidobacteriota > Terriglobia > Terriglobales > Acidobacteriaceae > Sulfotelmatobacter. The sequence goes on from JASHOT010000193.1 coordinate 17,603, forward strand.
CGCAGCGTAGTGCATCATTATCCAACCGCATTTATTTGGGGCGCCGTTTCGACATCCTGTGTGGGGGTATGCATGAAGAAGACTACGGCTCCCATTCCTTTCGCTGGCTCACAGCTCGACCAAACGCGTCATGTCTGCGCTTTCTTCAACAACGACGACGAAGAGTACCGGGTCCTACTCCCATTCATAAGAGATGGGTTCCAGCGTGGCCACAAGGCGATTCATGTTGTGAATCCGGATCAGCGTGAGGATCATCTCCAGCGCTTGAGTGCCGCAGGAATCGACGCGGCGGCAGCGCAGCAGAGCGGACAAATGGAACTTCGCATCAACCGGGATGTCTACCTTCCGGATGGACGCTTCGATGCAGATCGGATGATCGCGGCGTTCGAGCAGTTGGCCAGCGGCAACGCGGGCGGGGAATTTCCGCTGAGTCGCATTTGTTGTCGAATGGACTGGACGGTTACAGATCAATCGCATATCGACGACGTCATTGAATTCGAATCGCGCGTGAACGATGTCTGGCGCCGTCACGAAGACGCGGTCATTTGCACCTATCATCTCGGGCAATTCCGCGGCGACGAGGTAATTGACGTCATGCGGACACACCCGATGGTCATCATCGGCGGCATCCTTCAACAGAATCCTTTCTACATTCCGCCAGACGAATTCCTGACTGAATTTCGCCAACGTCGAGCCCTGCGCGGTTCCTCGTCCTCCCCGGCGGCCTAATTATGGAAGTGCAACCTGAACACTCCGGAGAGATCAAGCGCCTTCGGCGGTGCATCAACGATCTCGTGAGCCTCCTCGCTCTTTCGGCCATCTGGAGTGGTGGCGATCCATCCCAGGTTCTCCATACCCTGGTCGACGCCCTCATGCGCATGCTCAACCTTGACCTCGTCTGTGTGCGGGCGACAAATCCCGGCGGCGGGGCGCCCATTGAAATCGTCCGGATTGCGCAATTGCAAGGGCCGACGCCACCGCCGCGCGAGATCTTCGAAACGCTCAGTCATTCGCTGCAAGACAGCTCACGGAAATTGCCTCCTTCCCTACGAAGTCTTATTGGCAAGGTAGACGTTTCGATCGTGGCTGTGCCACTCGGGCTGCACGGCGAGTTCGGCGTAATCATCGCAGCCGCGCAACGAACAGATTTTCCACAGCAAACGGAGACACTTCTCCTGAACGTAGCAGCCAATCAGGCATTCATTGGGCTGCAGGAGGCACGGCTCCGGAGTCGGCAGAAGCGTATCTCCGACGAACTCGATCAGCGGGTCACGCAACGAACTGCGGAGCTCGGTGCGGCGAATGCAGAGCTGCAACTCCAGGTTGGACTGCTGCAGGATCTGCCTGTATCCGCGTGGACGCTCAAACCTGACGGGACACCGGATTTCGTGAATCGGGTTTGGCTTGAGTTCTCCGGCCAGACACTCGAGTTCGTCCGGTCGCATCCCGAGGCCTGGATGACTGCGGTCCACCCTGACGATCGCGAGGCGGCATCGAGGGTGTTTTGGGAAGGCGTACGCTCGGGGCAGGGTTTTGCGATCGAAACCCGGTCTCTCCGCGCAAGGGATGGCGTCTATCGCTGGCACCTGCAGCAAGCCGTGGCCTTGCGCGATGCGGAAGGGAAAGTCCTCAAATTTGTCGGTACGACCACCGACATTGACAACCAGAAACGCGCAGAAGAACCCCTCCGCGCACGCGAACTTAACTTACGTCGCGTTATCGATGCGATTCCGACGCTTGCGTGGTGCAACCTCCCCGACGGACCCAATGAATTCCTCAATAAAGGCTGGCACGAATACACGGGTCTCTCTCCTGAAGAGTCGCACGGTTGGGGCTGGCAGACGGCGTTCCATCCCGACGACTTGCCCCCATTAATGGAGAAGTGGAAGAAGATGTTGGTCTCAGGAGAACCAGACGAAATCGAGGCGCGCCTTCGCCGCCATGATGGCGTATATCGCTGGTTTCTCATTCGCGCTCAGGCCCTCCGCGATGAGTCGGGCAAGATCCTTAGGTGGTACGGCACGAGCACAGATATTGAGGATAGAAAACGCGCGGAGCAGGCTCTGGCTGCAAGCGAGCGAAATCTCCGTCTCATTATCAACACCATGCCAGCGCTGGCATGGTCTGCCCGGCCAGATGGGAGCGCCGAGTTTCTCGGCCAGCGGTGGCTGAATTACACGGGCATGACTGCGGCTGAAGCCCAGGATTGGGGATGGGTAAAAGCCTTTCATCCCGGCGACGTCGATCGCATAATTGTCTATTGGCGTTCCATTCTTGTTAGCGGCGAACCCGGCGAGATCGAAGCAAGGCTTCGGCAGTTCGACGGCACCTATAGGTGGTTCCTGATTCGTGCAAATCCGCTGCGCGACGAGTCGGGCGAAATCGTCAAATGGTATGGAACCAACACGGATATTGATGACCGCAAGCGAGCAGAAGAGCAATTGCGCAACGCTCAGTCGGAGTTGGCAAGAGTGATGCGAGTCATGACGATGGGACAGCTGACCGCTTCGATCGCACACGAGGTGAATCAACCGCTTTCCGGCATCCTCACCAACGCCAGTACATGCCTGCGGATGCTGGATGCAAATCCTCCGAACTTGGAAGGCGCTAGAGAGACCGCACGACGGACGATTCGTGATGGCCATCGGGCCTCAGATGTAATCGCGCGATTGCGAACGCTTTATAGCAAAAAAGAGCCGGCCGTAGAACCGATGGACCTGAACGAGGTGGCACGAGAGGTGACGGCGCTCTCGGCGACTGAGATCCAGAGAAACGGCGTGATCCTGCGGCAAGAATTTGCAGATGATTTGCCGGCGGCACTCGGTGATCGCGTCCAGCTTCAGCAGGTCATCTTGAACCTGCTTCGAAACGCTACGGACGCAATGAGTGCAATCAACGATCGCCCCCGAGAATTGCTGGTTAGGACCGAGCTGGACGAAGGGAATCGGGTCCGGCTAAGCGTGAAAGATTCCGGAGTCGGTCTTACGCCTCAGGCAGCGGACAAGATCTTTGAAGCGTTTTACACGACCAAAACCGACGGTATGGGAGTCGGACTCTCCATCAGCCGCTCGATTGTTGAGGCTCATCAAGGACGCCTTTGGGCGACACGGAACGATGGGCCGGGATCGACATTTTCGTTTTCGATCCCGTGTGTGCGCGAGGGTTTGGCCCAGGCGGAAATCCGTGTCAATCATGCTGATCCGTCGACGGACGCCGCTTGACAGAGTTCATCGGTGACGATCAGCCACAGGCAATACCAAAGTATAATGGACGCGCTTTAGGGAATGGCGCATTGTCTCGCTATGGCGTCGCCGAATGGTAGGAGCGGTAGTGCGCGGCCGCTTCTGTCCGTAGTTGATGATGACGAGTCGGTTAGCGAGTCGCTGCCCGACCTGCTTGGCGAATTCGGTTTTACGGCTCGAGCTTTTTCGTCAGCGCAGGAATTTCTCTCATCGGGTTGTGTCGATGAGACCAGCTGCTTGATCCTCGACATTGCCATGCCATGCATGAGTGGACCGGAACTTCAGCAGGAGCTGAAGCGTCGTGGGAAAAAGATCCCGATCATCTTCATTACCGGTCAAAGAGACGAAACGATTCGTGCTCGCTTACTCAAGCAGGGTGCGGCGGGATTTTTGCTCAAGCCATTCAATGACGCGGCTCTTCTTGCGGCCATCAAGACGGCCCTGCAAGCCACCTGAGAGTTACGCTAGTCCTGCTCTAGGGGGATTCAATGAATTCAGCGCGCACATTTGGTCATGAAGTGCGGACATTGGCAACGCCGAGTGCCGTGCCTGTCGTGTTCATCGTTGACGATGACGTGTCGGTGCGCGAGTCCGTGGAACTCCTGGTCCGAAACGAAAACTGGAAGCCCGAACCATTCGCGTCTGCACAGGAGTTCCTCAGTCACCCCAGAACACGTGTCCCGAGCTGCTTGGTCCTTGATCTATCACTTCCAGGACAGAATGGTCTTGAACTGCAGAAGCAGCTTTCTCTGCAGCACATCGACATGCCGATCATCTTCATCACCGGCTACGGCGATGTGCCTAAGTCCGTACAAGCTATGAAAGCTGGCGCTCTCGAATTCCTAACGAAGCCGCTCGATTACAACGCCTTGGTAAACGCTATCCGAAAAGCCCTGGAGCGAAGTCGTCTAGCTCTCGCCCAGGATGCGGAGATGCAAGAACTCCGTACCCGCTACGCCTTGCTCACTTCCAGGGAACACCAGGTTATGACGTTGGTTGTGTCCGGCCTGCTGAATAAACAAGTCGGTGGTGAACTCGGCATCAGCGAGATTACGGTCAAAGCGCATCGAAGGCAGGTCATGCAAAAGATGAAAGCGAATTCTCTAGCCGATTTGGTCAAGATGGCGTCCAAGCTTCGGCCGGGACGTCCGGCAATCGACTTGACCTGACGACAGCCCGGTCGGCCTGGGTTACGAAATGCAAGGATTGAAAACCGTCTCTCTCGCCACACTCGTAAAACTAGCTTCCAAGCTGCACCCGCCTTGCCAAAATTTTGCTCTTGCTCCTCACCCAATAATTTTGATCATACAAAGGTATTGAACGATACCTTCGTCCAATAGGTTTCTTCCGTTCCTCGTGATGTGATCGCGAATGTGCATTGAGTATCGAAAGACTCGACACCGCAATGGGTATGCGAGATCAGGTAACTATGCCATTGGGATGGCGTCAAACTTCACCCACCATCATGGAGGCTACGGTGAGTATTATCGATAAGGCACTAGAGGCAAACCGCAATTACGCAAAGAACTACAATCCAACGCTGGGAAAGCGTCCCGCCCCCAAAGTCGCAGTTGTAACCTGCATGGATCCACGGCTCTCCGACCTCACTGGAATCCTGGGGCTCCCGCAGGCCGATCTCGACGTTATTCGAACCGGCGGGCCTGCGGTAACTGAAGATGTTCTTGGCGAACTTGTCGTTTCTACCCGTGTGCTCGGAACCCGGGAGATACTGCTTCTCAACCACACCGGCTGCGGGTTCACCACATTCACCGATGACGAGCTGAACGCCAAACTGAGCGCTTCTACCGGAGATGCTTCACCGGCTCCAATGCGTTTCTTCTCCTACAAAGACCCCGAGGAAAATACCCGCGAACAGATCAAAAAAGTCAGATCGCATCCATGGATCGCCAAAGATGTCCCCGTGCGAGGCGTCATTTTCGACGTAGAGACCGGCAGATTAAGTGAGGTCAAAGCGCTCGAACAGGAGCAGGCTGCCTGACTCGCGATCACTTTGCTCGTTCACTGGTCGGACGAGTTTTGCTTCCTTTCAGGGAGAATCAAGGGATGCCCGATGGCTATTAAAGAGTCGATGCTTGGCGTGATCGGTGTGATGCTGTGTGCTTTGCTTGCGGGTTGCACGGCGGGCAAAGCTCCTTCCCGGGGGGAAACAGGCCTGGCCAATGCCGCAAAAGACGTCACCATTCCATTGGAGGCAGGAAAGAAGAGGAACCCGCTGCCTGAGACGGATGAAATCGTAAGCCAGGGCCAGGAAGTGTTTCTTGGGTCTTGCGCCCAATGCCACGGTGCGGATGCGCGCGGGGACTCTAACATCGGTCCCAACATGGACCCGCCTGCCATGGACCTGAGCTCACCCCACGTGCAGCACTGGAGCGACGCGGAACTGTTCTGGATCATACAGAACGGAGTGCGCCTCACAGGCATGCCTGCCTGGCGGTCGAGCATCTCCGATAGCGACACCTGGAAGCTTGTGCGTTTTATTCACAATCTTCCGCGCCTCGACGCGTCCTCCAGCTCCACCGCAGTCGTGCCACAGGCACAATCCACCATTTCTACCGAGGACAAGTATGCCCTCAAAGTGCCAAATGGCCTTGCGTTCTCAGAGTTCCGGGGATACGAAAGCTGGCCGGTGATCGCAATTAGCCATAACGGAGAGAAACTCGCTGCGATCCTCGGAAACTCAGTGATGATCGGCGCCTATAAGGCGGGCACTCCCGGGAACGGCAAGCTCTTTCCGGACGGCGCCAAGATGGCGAAGGTGCATTGGAACGCGAAAGTGAATCCCGGCGAGCCCGGTGCGCCGACGTTGCCAGGGACACAGCACGACGTTGATCTCATGGTGAAGGATAGCAAGAGATTCGTGGACAGCGGAGGATGGGGCTACGGCGCCTTCGAGTACGACGCGGCGTCCAACTCCTTCACGCCCGCCACCTTGAAAGACAAGCCACCGCAGGGAAACGACGCGAAGTGCGGGTTCGCATGTCACGCGGCAGTAAAGACAAAAGATTACGTTTTCACGGATTACGGGCACAGGTGAAGCGGCGAGAGCTTCCCAATCGCAGGAAATCAGCTGGAAAAAAGAGGAGCATTCCAATGAATCAGATAGCCAGCCATGATCTTGATCAGCGTTGCATCAACACCGCGCGGGTCCTCTCGATCGACATGAGCGAGAAAGCGCACTCTGGTCACCCCGGATTGCCACTCGGCGCCGCCCCAATGGCTTACACACTCTGGGACCGGATTTTGCGACATAATCCCGCGAATCCTCGATGGGCCAATCGCGACCGTTTCGTCCTTTCCGCTGGTCATGGGTGCGAATTGCTTTACTCGTTGCTTCATTTGACCGGTTACAAAATCAGCATCGATGACCTTCAGAATTTTCGCCAGTGGGGGAGCAAGACAACCGGCCATCCGGAATACGACCCGGATCTGGGGATAGAAGCGACCACCGGTCCTCTGGGACAGGGCATCGCTATGGCAGTCGGAATGGCCGCCGCGGAAGCCCATCTCGCCGCTCGTTTTAATCGGGAGGGGTTCCCGGTAGTTGATCATTTTACGTTTGTGCTGGCGGGCGACGGAGACCTAATGGAGGGGATTTCGTCGGAAGCAGCTTCTCTGGCTGGAACGCTGCAGTTGGGAAAGCTCATTGTTCTTTACGACGACAATCATGTATCGCTAGATGCGACCACCGACCATGTTTTCACCGAGGATCGCTGCGGCCGCTTCCGGGCGTTCGGATGGCATGTCATTTCCGTCCCGGACGGAAATGACACCGAAGCCATCGAACGCGCCATTCACGAGGCTAAGGCTGAAACGCAAAAGCCATCGCTGATCGCCGTACGAACACACATCGGATACGGGAGCCCGCTGCACGACTCGCCGAAAGTTCACGGCGAACCCATGGGACCTGAGAACGTGCGTGCGACAAAGCAGTTCTTCGGATGGGACTTGCCACCATTCACCGTTCCCGCTGACGTCGAGACTCATTATCGTCAGGCCATTCCGCGCGGAACCGCACTCGAAACGGAGTGGACAGCGCTGCTGGGGCGTTACTCTGAGAAGTACCCCGATCTGAGCCGGCAACTCAAAGACATGATCGACGGAGTCGTCCCTGCGAATTGGGAATCCGGCCTTCCAAGCTTTTCGCCTAGTGAAGGAGCTATATCGACCCGCGACGCTTCGGGCAAGACGATGAATGCAATCGCGGCCGCACTGCCAGGTTTTATTGGCGGCTCTGCCGACCTTGCCGGTTCAAACCGCACGACGCTGAAGGGTCTAGGAGATTTCGGCTTCGTCGACAACCAGGGCAGGAATATTCACTTCGGTGTTCGCGAGCATGCAATGGCAGCCATGGTGAATGGAATCGCGTGTCACGGTGGCCTCATCCCATTCGGCGCAACATTTTTTAATTTTTCCGATTACCTGCGACCTTCTTTGCGCCTTGCGGCCCTGATGGGAGTTCACAGCACTTTCGTCTTCACCCATGACAGCATTGGACTCGGCCAGGACGGACCGACACATCAACCCATTGAACACCTGACCAGTTTACGAGCAATGCCGGGGCTGACGGTGTTTCGTCCGGCAGACGGCAATGAAACCGCGGCGGCCTGGCGCGTGGCGATCGGGCTCCGCGGCCCGTCGGTGCTCGTCTTGACTCGTCAAGCCTTGCCCGTGCTGGATCCGAAACAGTACTCCGTCAGCGAGGGGGTTGCAAAGGGCGCTTATGTTCTCGTCGATGAGCCCCACCCCGACCTCGTACTCGTGGCAACCGGGTCCGAAGTCCAGCTGGCGCTGGAGGCGGGGCGTGTTCTGGCTAAATCAGGCGTAAGAACGCGTGTCATATCGATGCCTTCGTGGGAGCTGTTTGAAAAACAATCCGCCGAGTACAGGGATTCAGTTCTGCCCGTCAACGTCCCCACGCTGGCAATTGAGGCTGGCGCGACTCTTTGCTGGTACAAGTGGGTGGGTCGAACCGGCGATGTCATCGGGCTCGACCATTTCGGAGCGTCTGCACCCGGCGAAGTGGTAATGGATAAGCTCGGATTCAACGTCGATAACGTGGTCAAGCGTGCGCTGCGACTTGTACATCAGAAAATTGCGCCGGCCACCGCAGCAGCGTGACCCTGCGTCTAAGAAAAGTGTGAGTGGCTCTGAATGACCGTGCAGTTCTGGAGCAATATTGGTCGGCATCTGCGACACTGAAAGGAGTACCCTCATGGACGCACTACGAAATGTTTTGACTCGTTTGCAACAAGAAGGCGCGGCGCTTGGCCATTTCAACGTTGCCGATCTGGTGCTGCTCAAGGCGGTTCTGGCAGCCGCGGTTGAGGTCGGAGTGCCGGTAATCGTTGGCGCGTCGGAAGGCGAACGAGACTTTTTTGGGACATATGAACTCGCAGCGCTTGTGAAAGTCATGCGCGAAGAATACGGCGTCCCAGTTTTCCTTAACGCAGATCATACCCACTCACGGGCAAAGGCAGAGGAAGCAGCGAGGGCACGATTCGATTCAGTCGTAATCGATTTCTCCGCGTTGCCCTTCGACCAGAACGTTTCTCGCACAAAAGAGACTGTCGAGGCCATTAAAGCAATCAACCCCGCAATCATCGCTGAGGGAGAGATAGGCAACATCGGAACCGGCTCCGAGATCCACGAAACCGTTAACAACGATTTCAGGAACCTGTCCACCCCCGACGAAGCTCGACAATTTGTTGACTCTACGAGGATCGACGTCCTTGCCCCGGCGGTCGGCAATATGCACGGCATGCTGGAAAGCATGGTCGAAGGCAAGAGCAAGAAGCGCCTGAATATCGAGAGAATCGCTCAGATCAAGAAGGCGGCCGGAGTCTTTCTCACTTTGCACGGTGGCTCGGGAACAGATGACGACGATTTCGTACATGCGATTGCTGCCGGAATCAACATCATCCACATCAATACCGAATTGCGGGTCGCATGGCGCCAGTCCCTGCAGGGCAGCCTTACCACTCAGCCACGCGAAGTTGTGCCGTATAAGATCCTTCCGCCCGTCGTAGACGCGGTAAAGCAGGTCGTAAGTTCCCGGTTGAAACTGTTCAACACTCAACTGAAGTCCAACCGAATACATTCACTGGCTGGATGACAAGGCACTCACTCAGCTCAGCAATACACGGACGATGCTAACCCATTCCTCATCGAGCGGTTCTCGACAAACGGGCTGGCGCGCTCGACTGTACCAATAGGCGGCGTTGTTCTGATCGCCTTCCTTCCGATGCAGGTGGGCGTGAACCCACGCGCCCTCGGCGCCTTCGTCCCGCTGCACGGATTCGTGCGCTTTCTTCCAATCGCCTCTGGCGTCCCACCACAATCCAGTGAGTGCATCCGTGAGCCCGCTTGGCGGTTGGGTTGCGGTGAGCGATTGGCGAAATTCGTCCAGGGTCATTGTTGCTCTCTGTTCTAAAGCCTACCGGTTCGAAACTCGTGTCGATCGCAACTGATGTGGAACACACCCATTTGCCGGATTGCGCAATCCGGGTAGGCGGCTGAGCGGCACATTGATCATGTGGAGGAAGGCTTCTACCACTGGCGCACGCGTCCAACGTCGACGTGCACAAAGTCAGAGCTGCGATAATACCCCACTCCTCCTCGATGCAGGCGCAGGGCTGCATCGCGCAGCTCCGACGTTGGAATCCCAGGCAGCCGTATATCGATCGCTTCGGCCTGCATGTGCAAGCTGTGCTGCGCAACGCCAGTGTGCGGGCTCCGCGTACGCAGGAATTCATTGCTCCACGGGGTGCGGTAGCCACAAATCACGTCGATCTCGCCACCGGAATCTCCGAGCGACGCCGTCAGGTCGTATAGAAGATCGAACAGCCGAGGATCGAAATGACGCACATCCCCGGTACGGTGGTCGCGCAGATAGTGGTCGAGCTCCGCGAGCGCTTCGGGGATGTATTGATCGCCACGGCGATAGACGACATCCAAGCGCTCACCCGTGTGAGTGTGATAGAACCGCAGCCGGTATTCGTGCGCAGCTGGAGAACTAGTTTCCACGCCCGCGTGGATAAGCAGCGGCGACAACAGAAACAACACAATCAGTGACAGGAAAATGAGATCGACCCTGCCAGTTTTTCTCCACGATGCCGACGAGGGTAATGTATTTGCATTCAAAATGTATGTCTGCACTAAGGTTATTCTAGATTAGATGCAGTTCGCCAGGCGAGGACTGAAGACACCTGCAATCTTAGGGATAGCCGGCGGCAAGCGCTTTCTCGAGTTCTGCATCATAACCATAGATATCGTCGAAAAAGCGAATCTGATGCTCCTCGTTCACCGCGGCGGTGCCATACACGATCAAGACCGGAATTCGCGTGACGAGGTTTATCCGCAGATTGTTTTTCTCGCCGTTCATGGTCGCGCTCACGCGCTCCAAATTCCAGCCGGGATTGTTGCGTAACACCCAGGCGACCAGATCGGCCGGCTTCTCAACGCGAATGCATCCGTGGCTGAGGTCGCGGATGTCTTCGGAGAACAACCCGGGAGCGTCGGTCCCGTGCAGATACACGTTCTCCGGATTGGGGAAAATGATCTTCACCAGACCCAGCGAATTCGTGGGCCCGGGTTTCTGCCGCACCATCAGGTGCAGGGATTTAATTCCCTCCAGGACCTCCGCGCTCACTTGGTTGTCGGTAACTACCTCACCTCGGGAGGTGACCACTTCAAAGTTATTTTTCGCGATGTAGTTCGGGTCCTTCTGAATGTGAGGGACAATTTCGTTTCGCTGAATACTTGGCGGCACATCCCAGTAAGGCCGGAAGACAACATATTGGATCTCCTTCTCGAAAACCGGAGACTTATGTCCGTAGGCTTTTCCAATGATGACGTTCTTGTAGAAGGCGACACTGCCATCCGAGTTCATCGCACGCACACGATACTCAGGAAGATTCACGACCACGGGAGGCTGTGAAAAAGAATGCGGAATCCAGCGCCATCGTTCAAGTGTCAGCTTGATCTGACGAATGCGAACCGCTGGAGGGGTGTTGAGTTCATTGATGGTGCGCGCGTCCAGGTTGCCCGTGGGCGTTTCGCCATGTCTATCCTGATAATGCTTTACGCCATCGACAAGGGTGCCCGCATAGATCGTCGCATGCGGGTCGAGTTGTGTGTCCGCAGGAATATCGCCGATGCCCTGCAGAAACCTGCCGAGGCGCGCCACACCGGAGTAGGGTTGGCCCGGGTGGACCGTCTTGGTGATCACCGGTAGCTTGGGGCCGTCGCCTTGTTGTTTCGCATATCCTTCATATACCGGCAACAGCGCACGCAGCTCTCTGTACCTCGCGAACGGTGGTTCCAACTTCTCAATCTCAGCGACTGGATCGCTCGCATTCACGACATGGGCTTCGATGAATTCCGCTAAGGGCAACGGCTGGCCTCCCATGTCGAGCTGAAACTTGAACTCCTTTGGGTTTACCCGGCCACAGTGGACGGCACGGATATAGCGCATCGTCGAGATGGTAAGTCCCGTATCAAAGGACGCGAAGTCTTCTGGAGATGGGCCCTGACCCAATTTGAGAAGGCGATTCTGCCATCGCGGTCCATCGTAATCTTCAGGTTCGAGCCCTTTGGCATTGGCGTTCTTAAGCAGTTCGATCACGGCGAGCCCTTGCGGGCGCACACGGCCGTTCTGAATCCACGCGAGCGAGTAACCGCTCATTTCGTAGAACTTCGAGACTTCCGCCTTGTATGAAGTGAAGTCGGGCCACCGAAGATCGGAATTACTGGCCGACTCCACAATGCTGCGCAGAGCCAAAACATCTTCTGAGGACGCCGTTGAACGCAAGAGAACGGCACGCTGCTGTGTGAAGAGGAGAGGAATAAATTGCCCTATTCCGACCAACATGCCCGCAATTGCGAGAACAGTTATTGGTCGAGACCGACGAAGAACAGCCATCGATGCTGGCAAAATCCCCATAGGCAGATGATGCGGACTTCAAGGTGAAAGATCTATTGTACGTTGGTATTGATCTGTCATTCCTAGGTGCCCTGGCGAGGAATGGAGCATCCAACACAACATTTAAAAGATGGACGAGAGCTCGGGCGATCTTGCCACGCGCCGCAGGATCAGGGGTAGACAAGACGGGAGTCAAAGAGAATCATCATGAAAATCGTTGTGATCGGCGGGACTGGACTCATCGGGTCAAAGCTCATCAACAAGCTTCGGGCACACGGGCACGAGGCAGTCGCGGCAGCACCCGGTACAGGGGTCAACGCCGTCACGGGCGAGGGACTGGCCGAAGTGCTGACAGGTGCCACGGTCGTCGTTGATGTATCAAACGCTCCACAGCGGGAGGACACCGCCGTGCTGAAGTTCTTCGCAACATCAACCCGGAACCTGCTCGACTCGGAACGGACAGCGGCAGTGCGACATCACGTTGTATTGTCCGTCGTGGGATCCGAGCGCCTGCTTGAGAGCGGTTACATCCGCGCAAAAATCGTTCAGGAAAATTTGATCAATGGGTCATCGATTCCTTATTCCATTGTCCGGGCGACTCAGTTTTACGAATCCTTGAAGGATATCGCCGATTTTTCCACAGACGGCAACAAGGTGCGCTTGCCATCTGCGCTCATTCAGCCGATCGCGGCTGACGATGTGGCGAGGGTTGTGGGCCAGATCGCGATCGGCCCACCGGCGAACGGCACAGTTGAAGTTGGAGGGCCGGAACGCTTTCGTCTCGATGAGCTCGTTAGGCAAGCTTTCGCCGCGTGGAAGGATCCGCGCGAAGTCGTCACGGACCCACACGGGCGTTACTACGACATCGATGTGAAGGAGCGAACACTGGTCCCCGAAGACAACGCGAGGCACGGAACGATCCGGTTCGAGGAGTGGCTGGCTCAGCGCGCCGAACAGATACCCCAGTCCGCCGCATAGGTAGACCTGCGTGGATTGATACAAAAAGCGTGGCCGATACCATCGTTTAATTGTTTCCGGCGCCTGATTTGTGTTGTCATCTTCTATCAAAAATTCGCATCTCTTCCTGTAGAAGACCAGCTATAGAAGGCTAGCCAAGGTCCCAGACTGTGTACGAGGATCGCAGAATGAGCACAAAAAGTATTTCACGCCCGGATTCCGCAAAAGTCGTCCCCTTGACCACCAAGCCAGCGAATATCGCCAAACTCCTTGAGCGTTATGGAACGGGGGAGATCCCATTCTCCGGAACCCAAGTGGGGCTTTACGACCGGCACCTGGTTTTTGACCGGGCGATCGACCCCAAGGTCGCGAGTGCCCGCGAGCGCTTCGAAGCCGTTTCTCATGCCGTGCGTGATGTTCTGGCGCAGCGCTGGGTAAACACTAAGATGACATACGAGCAGAACAATGCGAAACGCATTTACTACCTTTCTATGGAGTTCCTTCTGGGGCGTTCGCTCACCAATAACATCAGGAATCTTCTGCTTGACCCTGTGGTAAAGGAAGTTGTCGAGAGGAACGGCATCGATTGGCTGGAATTGATCGACGAGGAGCCGGATGCGGGACTCGGAAACGGAGGTCTGGGACGCCTTGCGGCTTGTTTCCTGGACTCGATGGCCACGATGGAACTGCCCGGCACGGGCTATGGTCTGCGTTACGAGTACGGCATGTTCCGACAGTCGTTTGTGAACGGCTGGCAGCAGGAGAATCCGGATAACTGGCTCAGAGACGGGGATCCGTGGGAGATCCCCCGCCAACATGAGAAAGTGGATATCAAGCTCAACGTCACGTTCAAGCTGCGGGACGGTCGAGTTGAGGCGATACCGGGTCGTCCATCGACGCTGTTCGGCATTCCGTTTGACCGGCCAGTGGTGGGCTTTGGGGGGAAAACGATTAATACCCTTCGCCTGTGGGCTGCGGCCGCAGCAGACTTCTTTGATCTCCAGGAATTTGACACGGGAGATTTCGTGGGCGCCCTGGGCGGGACTCTGGAAGCCGAGTCCTTGACCCGTGTGCTCTACCCCGATGACTCAACCACGGCGGGGCAAAATCTGCGTTTTGTGCAGGAATATTTCCTGGTGGCATGTTCTCTAGCCGATCTGATACGCCGGTTCCTCCGGCACAACAACGACTGGGGAAAGTTGCCCGAGAAAGCCGCCATCCAACTCAACGACACGCATCCGTCCATGGCAGTCGCAGAACTGATGCGCATTTTACTGGATGATGCACACTTGGGCTGGGATGAGGCCTGGGATCTGACCACGAAGACACTGGCCTACACCAACCATACACTGCTGCCCGAGGCTCTCGAGAAGTGGCCGGTGGCGTGGTTTGAAACGCTTCTTCCGAGGCAGCTTGAGATCATTTATGAAGTCAATCGCCGCCTGCTCGACGAAGTTCGGGTGCGCTTTCCGAACGACGAGGGCCGCGTCGAGCGCATCAGTCTCGTGGATGAACAGAGCCCCCGCAAGATTCGCATGGCCAATCTCGCCATTGTCGGTTCGCACAGCACCAACGGCGTCGCGGCTGTTCATTCAAAATTGTTGCGCACCACGACGGTTAAGGATTTGGCCGACATGTTTCCCGAACGCTTCAACAACAAGACGAATGGAGTCACGCCACGCCGGTGGCTGCTCCAGTCGAATCCCAGCCTGGCGCGCGTGATTACATCAGCGATCGGCGACAGATGGATCAGCGATCTGAGCCAGCTTCGCGATCTTAAACCGTTGGCCGAAGATGCGTCCTTTCGGCAGTCGTTCCTGGGAGCGAAGCGCGAAGCGAAGGTGCGCTTCGCCGACTGGCTCAAGCGAACGTCTGGGCAGATTGTTGATCCCGAGACGATATTCGACAGCCAGATCAAGCGCATTCACGAATACAAGCGCCAACTGCTGAACGCGTTGCGCATCGTTGTCGTTTACAACCGGCTGCGGAAGAACCCTGATCTGGAGATGGTGCCACGCACGTTCTTTTTCGCCGGCAAAGCGGCGCCCGCGTACCGACTGGCAAAAGTTATCATCAAGTTCATCAACAATCTTGCGGGCACAATCGACAACGATCCAGTGGTGCGCGGTCGTATGAAAGTCGTCTTTTTGCCAGAGTACAATGTGTCGCTTGCGGAGAGGCTCATTCCTGCCAGCGATGTTTCGAATCAGATTTCCACTGCCGGCTTTGAGGCCAGCGGAACCAGCAATATGAAGTTCATGATGAATGGCGCGCTCACGGTCGGAACCAGGGACGGAGCAACGATTGAAATGGCGGAAGAGGCGGGAGAAGAAAATCTCTTCCTCTTCGGACTCACCGTGGAACAGGTCGAAAATAGCCGCTCCTGGTACAGCCCGGAGTGGCACTATGAGCACGAGCCCGAGACTCGCGCGGCCATCGACCTTATTTCTTCCGACTACTTCAGCCACTATGAGCCGGGAGCGTTCGAACCGTTGCGCGATACACTTTTATTGTTCGGCGACCGCTATATGCATCTGGCTGACCTGACCTCATATGTTCAAGCGCAGGAGGGGCTGGGCGCACTCTACCGCGATCCCGGAGCGTGGGCGCAGAAAGCAATCCTGAATGTAGCGAGCTCGGGAAAATTCTCTTCCGACCGCACGATTCACGAATACACAACGGAGATTTGGAAGGTGGAACCATGCCCCATACCGTAGAGACACCACAGGCAATTGTCGGCGAGTCGATCTCGCCCCTGGCAGGAAAGCCCGCGCCCAAGGAGTTGCTGATCGACGTTGCGCAGATGGAACGTGAGTACTACGAGCATAAGCCCGATGCAGGCGACCCTAACCAGTTGGTGAGTTTCGGCACGAGCGGGCACCGCGGATCACCTCTTCACGGGACCTTCAATGAAGCGCACATTCTGGCGATCACGCAGGCGATCTGCGAATACCGGCGAGGGCAAGCCATCGACGGCCCGCTCTACATGGGAAAGGATACGCATGTCGTGTCTGGGCCCGCACAGCGCACGGCTCTCGAAGTGCTGGCAGCAAATGGAGTGGACACCGTAATTCAGGAGAATGACGGTGTCACTCCAACTCCGGTCATCTCGCGAGCCATTCTGGCTTACAATCGCGGCCGCAAGGATCACTTCGCCGACGGCATCGTCATCACGCCCTCGCACAATCCGCCTGAGGACGGCGGTTTCAAATATGACCCGCCAAGCGGTGGGCCGGCCGACACGGAAGTGACTGCCTGGGTCCAGAATCGTGCGAACGAACTTCTGCGCACGAAAAATGCAGGCGTCAAACGTGTGCCGTTCGAAAAAGCCATTCGAGCCGCTACCACGCGCCAGGAAGACTTCGTTCTTTCCTACGTTCTCGACCTCAAGAATGTCATTGACATCGACGCCATTCGCGGCGCCCATCTCAAGCTGGGGGTCGATCCTCTTGGTGGAGCATCGCTTCCCTACTGGGATCCGATTAACTCGACTTACGGTTTGAATGTTCAGGTCGTCAACCGAACCATCGATCCGACTTTTTCGTTCATGACCGTGGACCATGATGGAAAAATCCGCATGGACTGCTCCAGCCCGTATGCGATGGCGAGGCTCGTGGGATTGAAGGATCAGTATCAGGTTGCGTTCGGCAACGACACCGACGCCGACCGTCATGGAATTGTCACTCCGGTTGCGGGCTTGATGAACCCGAACCACTATCTCGCGGTTGCGATTCGTTATCTCGTAACGCACCGGCCTGAATGGCGGCCGACGGTTGCGGTTGGAAAAACCGTGGTGAGCAGCAGCCTGATTGACCGTGTCGTTCAAAAACTCAGCCGTGAGCTGCGCGAAGTCCCCGTTGGCTTCAAATGGTTCGTGTCGGGATTGATCGACGGCTCGTATTGCTTCGGAGGGGAAGAGAGCGCCGGTGCAAGCTTTCTTCGCCGGGATGGGACCGTGTGGTCGACAGACAAAGATGGGCTCATCATGGTTTTGCTGGCCGCTGAAATTGCCGCTCGCACCGGTAAGGATCCTGGCCAGCACTACGAAGAACTGAGGACGGAGTTCGGCACTCCCTACTACACACGCATCGACGCGCCCGCGACTCTCGAGCAAAAGCAAAAACTTGCGGCGCTGTCTCCAGACTCAGTGAAGGAGTCGGAATTGGCGGGCGAGCCAATTGCCGCCAAACTGACTCAGGCACCGGGTAATCACGCTCCAATCGGCGGACTGAAAGTCGTAGCAAAGAGCGGCTGGTTCGCGGCCCGGCCCTCCGGCACCGAAAATATCTACAAGATTTACGCGGAGAGCTTCAAGAGTGCTTCACACCTGAATGCCATCCTGAGTGAGGCGGAGCAGATCGTGAACAACGCGCTGGGTCCAGGAGGTGGGCAGTGAGCGGTGATGGTGCGAGTGGCAGCGTTCCGCCATTCCCGCCCGGATATCGCGCTTCGGGAGTGCTCTTGCATGTGACGTCGTTGCCGTCGCCCTACGGCATCGGCGATCTGGGGCCCGCGGCGTTTTCCTGGATCGATCTTCTTCACAGCGCCGGCCAACGCTGGTGGCAAGTGCTTCCGCTCGGGCCTACGGGCTACGGAAATTCCCCCTATCAGTCGATGTCATCATTCGCGGCCGATCCCGGGCTGATTAGTCCAGATTCACTCATCGCAGACGGGCTGCTGGAGATGGGGGATTCCAAGGCTGATTTCGCTCCCGATTTTGTCGACTATGACACCGTGATTCCCTTTAAGGCCCGTCTACTCCGAACAGCTTGGGCGAATTTCAAGGCGGGGACACGCAAGGATTTGCGCGCGGCCTATGGCGAATTCCGCTCACAACAGGAGCATTGGCTCGCCGACTACGCACTATTCGAGGCGCTGAAAACCAAATTTCGCGGCGAGTGGTATCTCGAATGGCCGAAAGAGTTCGTGGAGCGCCGAAACGACGCTCTGAACGCGGCACGAAGAGAATTGGCAGATCAAATCGACCAGGTCAGCTTTGCCCAGTTCCTCCTGTTCCGCCAGACCGATCAACTGAAGGAGTATGCGCATTCAAAGAACGTGAAACTGATCGGAGATGTGCCGTTTTTTGTTTCCCCAGATTCCAGCGATGTTTGGGCGGACCCTGAATTTTTTCTTCTCGACGAAAGGCGTCATCCACGCTTCGTCGCTGGCGTTCCCCCGGATTATTTCAGCGCCGAGGGTCAGTTATGGGGTAACCCTGTTTACAACTGGGATGCGCTGCGTGCCACCGGCTACCAGTGGTCGATTGACCGGCTGCGCGCTCTCCTCGCTCATGTGGATGCGATTCGTCTGGATCACTTCCGGGGATTTGCCGCCGCCTGGCACGTTCCAGCGCAAGCTTCTACCGCTCAGTCAGGTCAATGGGTGCCGGGGCCAGGTTCAGCTTTCTTCGAAGCAGTGAAAAAAGAACTCGGCGGCCTGCCGTTCATTGCCGAAGATCTGGGATTCATAACATCTGACGTCTATGCGTTGCGCGATCAATTCCAACTGCCCGGAACCAGGGTTCTTCAGTTCGCGTTTGACGGCCAAACCGATAATCCATATCTCCCCAACAACTTTGTCACGAACACGGTCGCCTACACGGGCACACACGACAATGCACCAACTCGGGAATGGTACGAGGAATTGCCCGAGTATCAGCGGCAGAACTTCTGGAATTCTCTGAAACGCGCGCCGGGCACGAGTGACGATGCCGCCCCATCGTTAATAAATCTGGCTTGGTCGTCGAGGGCCGCACTGGCAATTGCGCCATTGCAGGATCTGCTTAATCTCGGAGCAGACAGCCGCATGAACATCCCGGGCCGCGCCGGCGGAAATTGGCGTTGGCGATGTCCGGGCAATATGGCGGCCAACCCTTCATTTCGATGGTTGCGCGACCTGACGGAAATTTCCGGGCGCGTGGAACCGGAGACGGTCGATCAGCCAGCAAAGGTAGAGCGTTCCATTGTCGCTAGCAAGATTGTTTCCCAAGTCTGAGCCATGACAGCAAACAAGGTGGCAGAGCTCGCTGTTGACCACGGATCTCAAGAACTAAGCTCGATCCTCGATCGCTCCAGTGCCATTGAGCAATCTGCGAAGGCCGCAACCTGGGAACAGGTCGAGGGCAGCCCATTGCCACTCGGCGCCACTTGGATTGCAGAGGAGCAAGCGTTCAATTTCGCAGTCTGTGCCGAACACGCCGAAAGCGTGTCGTTGCTGCTCTACACTCCAACTGAACTGGTGATTCCGGCGTTTGTCTACCGTTTCGACTTTTTGCGGAACAAGTCCGGCCATATATGGCATTGCCGGATTCCGATCGCCGATATCGGCGAGTGCCTCTACTATTCGTACTCAGTTTCCGGAGAAGATCCCTCTGGCGTTCATGGCTTTGATCCGCAAAAGGTGCTGCTGGATCCATATGCGAGAGCTGTGTTCTTTCCGCCCCAGTTTGACCGTACCTTGGCCATGCGGGAAGGATCGAATGCCGGAAAGGCACCGCTCGGCGTGCTCCCGAGCCCGACAACAGAGTTTGATTGGGGGGAATCGCGTCCACCTCAGCATGAAGCCGATGCGATCATTTACGAATTGCATGTGCGAGGTTTTACCGAGAATCCAAATTCAGGTGTAGACCCATCCCGGGCAGGCACTTATGCGGGCCTGACCGACAAGATCCCTTACCTCAAAGATCTCGGTGTGACCGTGGTCGAGTTGATGCCGATATTCCAGCGCGATCCCCAGGAAAACGACTACTGGGGGTACATGCCCCTGAACTTTTTTTCCCCGCATGCGCAATACTCGAGCGATCGTGATCATGGACAGCATGTTGAATTCAAGAAGATGGTAAAGGCGTTTCACAACGCGGGAATCGGCATTGTGCTCGATGTGGTCTATAACCACACCTGCGAAGGAGATCACCGCGGGCCGATTTACAGCTACAAAGGGTTGGGGAGCGCAAGCTATTACATGATGACTACCGACCCGACAAATCCGTATGCGAATTACTCGGGTACCGGTAACACTTTGAATTTTGGCAGGAGTCACGTGCGCAAGATGGTGATGGACAGCTTGCGTTATTGGAAGAAAGAGATGCACATTGACGGCTTCCGCTTCGATCTGGCCTCGGTGTTCAGCCGCAACGCCGATGGATCGCTGAACTGGGGGCACGCTCCGATTTTTGCCGAAATTGCCAGTGACCCGGAGTTGGGCCCGTTACGTCTGATCGCTGAGCCCTGGGACACGGGGGCGTATCAACTCGGACGAGGGTTTCCCGGCATCACCTGGCTCCAGTGGAATGGCCGGTTCCGCGACGACGTACGCCGGTTTGTGAAAAGCGACCCGGGGATGGTTCCCGACTTGATGCGGCGGATCTACGGAAGCGACGATTTTTTCCCTGACAACCTCGCGGACTCGTATCACGCCTATCAGAGTGTCAACTACATCACTTCGCACGACGGCTTCACCCTGTATGACCTTGTCTCCTACAACCAAAAACATAATTGGGCCAACGGTCAAAACAACCAGGACGGGATGAGCGAGAACTACAGCTGGAACTGCGGATATGAAGGCGATCGGGGCGCTCCTGCCGAAGTACTCTCGCTCCGCCGGAGGCAGGTGAAGAACTTCTTCTGCCTGCTGATGCTATCGAATGGAACACCGATGTTTCGCGCTGGAGATGAATTCCTCAATACACAATTCGGGAACAACAATCCCTATAACCAGGACAACATAACAGGGTGGCTCGACTGGTCCCAGCTCGAATCCAATCGGGATGTTTTTCGCTTCTTCAAGAGGATGATTGACTTCCGCAAGAGCCACCCTTCCCTTTGCCGCAGCCGCTTTTGGCGAGAAGATGTTGCGTGGTACGGAACTGGGGCAGTGGCGGACTTGTCGCCGGATTCTCACAGCCTAGCGTTCTGCCTCCGCGGCGCTTCTCAAAACGACCAGGATATCTACGTCATGATCAATGCCTACTGGGACAAATTGGACTTTCAGATCCAGCAAGGCAGTGCATCAGAGTGGACCAGAATCGTCGATACGGCCCTACCAACCCCAAACGACTTCTCGAACTCCACGGAGCCGCTCAAATCGCTAAGTTATCTGGTGGCAGCGAGATCGGTGGTGATTTTCGTTCGTATGAGCTAGCCGGAACAACTTGTCGTCACCCATCGATGGTCATCACCTATATATCTTCTCTGCCGAGTTCCGAGAGTCATTCGCGGATTGGGTTATCAAACCTGACGCTACCAACGACGAGTACACAGCCTGCTCCGCACGGAACCAGTCGACTTCAGGCGAACCACACGGGCGGCCCCTTTCTTCCCAAAACTGGTAAGCCAGTTTTGCCACAAACTCATGCCGATCCTCACCGAGGAAATCGGGGATGAGGTCTGGCGGTTGTTTCAGATTCATAAAATTGTTCTCGTTATCTGGTCTTTCATCATTCTCAGGTTCTTACTGCCGGACCTGCGCACATCCCAAATGGAGCTTGGCGGCGGAGTCCCACCATTCGACACCTTTAGGGATACGACGCCAGTTCCTATTTCGAGCGACCACTGTTGTGAGTTCCAAAAGGGCCAGAAGGGTTCACGGTGCGCCCTAAGAATGTTCGTTTTTCGACCGCGTGAGTTTTCGGCCGCAAGAGCAGCATGCGACGTATTTTGATTGAGATCATCTAAGTCTATGTGGCGAGAATTAGCGTTCGAGCTTTACTTTGTTGTCTTGTTTTAGTTTTCCTGGTTGCTGCGTGGGGGCAGCCCGCCTGGTCCCAAACACCCGGGCCGGATCTCCCGAATTTTGGCCAGGTCACAGAGAGACTTTTCCGCGGTGGCCAGCCCAGTCCAGGTGGCTTCGCCACGCTGCGGTCGATGGGTGTAGGACTTGTCATCAACTTCCGCCAGAATCGATCGGAAACAGCGCTCGAAAAGGATCAGGCTGAAGCCCTCGGCATGGAGTACATCTCAATTCCTTGGAGTGCGCATGACGCACCTTCAAACGCCAAGGTGGCGGAATTTCTTGAAGCCATTCGGGCCCATCCAACGACGAAGGTTTTTGTTCACTGTAAGCTGGGCGCGGATCGCACGGGAGTCATGGTTGCGGCTTACCGGATTGCGGTCCAACAGGAGAAAGTAGCTGACGCCATCTCTGAAATGAAGCGATTCCATTTCCACAGCTTTTGGCATCCGCAGCTCGCTCGCTACGTGAGGTCCCTCCCGTATTTATTGCAGAACGAAAAAGCTTTTGAGAACCTTGCTGCACTGGAGAACCGGCCGCATCCTACTCCCTTACAAGAATCATCAGCGCAAATAAGAACGGAAGATAAATGATCGAGGCGCGAAGAAGCTGCCGCGCCGAAGAATTCGTCTTTCGAAGGACAAACTGCGCTCCGGCGTACAAGAAACCAGCATACAGGAGCGCAGCCCCAATGCAGTAAGTAGTACTCGCTTCGCTTCTCCAAGCTGGCAAACAAATGATGAGCCCGAGGAGCAAGAGCGGCAACAGAGTTTGCCAAGCCACAACGCGGCCCCTTGCCGCCTCGTCACGCGGCAGCACCAGAAAGCCGGCGCGATCATAATCCTCGCGATAGATCCACGCGATCGACATAAAGTGCGGGAACTGCCAAAGAAAAAGCACGCTGTAAAGTATCCCCGCCTCGAGGCTAAGCCCGCCAGATGCAGCGGCCCATCCAATCAGCGGCGGCATCGCGCCCGGAATCGCTCCGACCAAAGTACATAATGGCGACTTTCTTTTCAGTGGTGTGTAGAGGAACAAATAAGACAACAATGTGCTCAGCGCGAGCGTGCTCGCAAGCAAGTTGACCGCAGCGGCAAGATAAACGATTCCGAGAACCGATAGGGCAATGCCGAACCACAAAACCGCAGAAGGCTTGAGCCGGCCGGCGGCCAATGGACGCCGGGAAGTCCGGCGCATTTGCGCGTCGAAGTGTCGCTCGATGTACTGATTCAGAGCTCCCGTCCCGCTGGCCACCAGTAATGTCCCCAGCACTGCGTTGATCGATCGCAACAATGGAAAATCGTGCCACGCCGAAGCGCCGCCCAAATAAAAGCCCACAAAGGTCGTCGCCACGATCAGAAAATTGACTTCCGGCTTGGTAAGTGCCAAATAGTCAAGCCAGACCTTTGAATGCCAGAAGCCACTGCGCTCTGCGACTCGCAGACCGAATACCGTGAGTATGGGTTCACTGGCCAAGGCTGATCGAAGCCTCCAAGCTCTGTGAAACGCTGGGGGCAATTCTTGCCTCCACCACCAATTTTGATTGCGCGAATTCGAACTGAGAGAAACTTTTGGGCGACAGCAGACGCGCGGTTAAGATCGCTCCGGCCACAAGGTAAACGATTGTCACGCACGTCCACATCAAGGCAGCCGCGCATTGCTGATCGACCAGAGCTGTAAACCCCAACAGGTGGGACGAGGAAAAGTAGATCGGGTAAACCACGCGATCGGAAAAAACCAGAAATCCCGACAGGATGTCGCACGGTAACGTGGCAAAAAACAGGTACAAGATCATCGATTCGCCGGCGGAGGATTGGACAACCGGCCACCAGAAAAGAAGACCGGTCGCAAGAAACGACAGGTGTTCGACCAAATGCCATGAAGCCGATTGCATTCCGAGCGCGAAGAGTTTCGGAATATGCCATCCAACCAGGGCAGCACAGGCGGCGAGCCAGGCTAATTTAGGTCTTCGTGCGACTCTCGCAAAGCCATTCCCTACCTTTGACTGCCACAATCTACGAAGCGGACTTTCTGTAAATCGTCGCGGCAAACCATGCGATACCGGATCCGCGGGTGCACCGAGCCAGATCAGCGGAGGAGCGATCGTCATCAGCAGCAGATGTTGCAGCATGTGGACGGTCAGCAACTCGTGGTCCAGGTGGGCGATTGGCGAGGCCATGGCGAACCAGATGAAAAACAGTCCCACCAGAAAACTGCAGGCGCGCCACCTTGACGTGACCTTCAAAATATTCGAACGAAGAGACAGCCATCCCCGCAGGTAAATCAGCGCCGTGGAAACAAGAGTCAGCGTAAGAAACATAGATTGGGATGTACCCAACGCGGCGTGATGCAGGTGTGACATGGCTCTTACTCCTACGGTTTCACACCAGTTTGGCTTTCCTCACTGAGTACGACGTCGCGCGAAGCATCCCGCGCAGGCGCCTGCCCCTTGGGGTGCAGGGTTTCAAGAAACGCTACCAGTGCTGTTGTCTCTGCTGGACTCAAGTTTTTCCCATACGCTGGCATATTGCCTCCGCCTTGAATGACCTGGCGAATGAGTTGGTCTTCGGTGAGCCGCACCGCAACGGTATCGAGAGCGGGTCCTCTTTGTCCGCCACTGTTTCCGAGCGAGTGGCAATTCCGGCATTGCTTGACCTGAAAAACCAGCGCACCTTGGCGCTCAAGTGCAGTTGCGTGATTTATATATTGGTCGGGCACGGGATCGCCACTCCATGCATTCATATGCGGACTCCAGGGCGTGAACCCACCAAGATACGTAAAGGTCCCGAGTGTGATCGCGATCAGCGACACAGTCAAAACCGCGATCGGACGCCGCTTCCAGCTCTTTTCTCCTTCGCCAGACAGAAATGGAAGCAGCAGCAACCCGCCAATCACCAGAACCGGGCCGATCAGAAGCACGGGTGTCTCGAGCGAAGGCGGAAGCAGAGAGAGCAGCGCATAGAGCCACAAGAAAAAGTAATCTGGCTTTGGAACCGTTTGGATGATCGTAGGATCAGGCTGGCCGGTCGGCCCAAATGGACCGAAGTACAGGGCGCAGGCGGCGACCGCCAGGATGACGAATGCGGCGAAAAACATGTCCTTCCAGACGGCGTAAGGAACGAACGGCGCGCCAGCTTGCTTTGTAAGCGCGTGATATTCGGCCTCGTAGGTTGCCCGTCGCACAATGCGTCCTGGCACTGGCCAGTCGTTGATGCCCAGCTTCAGCACCATTAACAAATGGAGGCACACGAAGCCGATCAGCAATCCCGGAATTACGAAGACATGCAGCGCAAAGAATCGGGACAAAGTCGCGCCGGCGATGATCGGCCCGCCTAGCATCAACTTCACGATTGCCGGACCCAAGATGGGAACGCGGCTCGAGATGGATGCACCGATTCCCAACCCCCAATAAGCGTCCTGATCAAAGCGCAACACCTGGCCACTGAAGGCCATGCCCAGGGTCATCAGCAACAGAAAGACCCCAATGATCCAGGTGAATTCGCGCGGAAACTTAAATGCGCCAAAAAGAAATACCTGGACCATGTGGATGAGGACGATCGCAATCATGAAGTTCGAACCCCACCCATGCATCGCGCGGATGAACCAGCCGAGCGTAACAGTGTGATTCAGTGCCTCGAGGCTGCTCCAGGCCTCCGCACCCGAGGGAACATAAACCAGCGCGAGCAAAATTCCGGTTACGACTTGAAGCACGAACACGGTCAGCGCTGCCGTGCCGAACACGTACCACCAGCTCGCCGCATTTCGCGGTACGCGATGTTCGGCCATTTCGCGGACTGGTGCGGCAATCTGTAACCGATGATCGAACCAGGCCCCGATCTTTCGAAGCTGGGCTCTTCCATTCATGAAGCGCATGGCGGTTTTTCTCCGGTGAACTCGGCGATTGCTGCTCCCGGCGTGGGCAGTTCGCCAGCCTGGATGGCGATGAGGCCGTTCTCAACTTTGTATGAATATTCAAACAGGCCGCGCTCCGGGGGACCGGAAGCGCGCGAACCATCGCGGTAGTAGGCTCCGCCATGACACGGACACATGAACAGACCCGATTGCGGAAACCAGCGAACCGGGCAGCCCAGGTGCGCGCAATTGACGGCAAAGACCTGGAATTGTTCTCCCGCAATGCGCCGTACCCAGCAAGCGGTATCCGCTGTCTTGCCATCGGTCGGCATGACGTAAGGATTTTGAAACGTAGCCAGCCGCGTTTCGCCCTCTGGAAATTCGCTGACCTTCCCCAGCGCAACCCAGGAGAGATATCCGTTGGCGCGGCCGCGAGTGATTGAGGAAAAGAGAAATCCCACGATCGGTACAGCCACCACGGCCGCGGCAAGAGCATTGAACAGAATTCCCAGCTTCATGAGGAACCCTCGCCGGGAAATCGTTGCATCGGTCGTTCGATCGGTTGGTGCATCGGCCGCTGCCTCGATCAGAGGGGCAACTTTAGATTCGGTGGCCATGGTTCGAACTCCTACTGTTGGGCGTTATTCGCGACAGAATACGGCTGGCCGGGATTCGGCACCCGGTGTGACGCGAGCCATGCAACTACATCGGTAATTTCCTGGTCCGACATGGGTTTTCCGGGCACGTTTCCGCGCCAGTCGGGCGCCCCCAACTCCGGTCGGCCAAAGATGACAATCGTCCGCAACTCCTGATCGCTCACCAGTGCCAAAAATGAATCGTTCGTGATGGCGCTGCCTTTGGGCCCACCCTGACCGCCCGGGCCGTGGCAGGATGCACAATACCGGCCGTAGACCAGTTCCCCATGCGCTGCGGTGCCTGGATTTCTTGCCGTATAAGAAGGCCGATCAGCACCATCGAGAATTCCTTTTTGCGCCCATCGCGAAAAGATTCCGCGCGAGATCATCTCAATCTGCTCATCGGTCAGCATTCCTCCCGCATTCTGAGCAAAAGCTGGCATCGAAGTTCCATGGGCGCCATTGGCGGTGATTTTGCGCAAGGAGGGTTCATCAATGATCGCGAGATAAATGGGACTTGCAAGCGCGATGGCTGCGCCTCCGCGTCCTTGTGCCCCATGACAGCCGGCGCAGTTCTGGGCATAGAGAATGCCGAATTCCAGAATCCGGCTGGGCGCCACAGGTTCCGAATTTTTCTGAGGCTGCCCATGCGGGGAGCTGCAAGCCGCGAGCAGTAGGCTCAGCAGGACGGCTGCGCATTGCGAGCAAGATCGGTTCACCGTCGTGCGCCTCCTTCTCGCGGTGGAGTAATTCCCGGAGCCTCGATGCCCGAGCGGATGGCGAAGGACAGGTTCTCGCGCGTGGGCATTCGCTCCTGGCGCAAGACCACGAAACCCGCCACGATTCCGAAGCCCACCTGCGACGCCATGAACCACGGCCAGTCAATGTGAGTCGCGAGCAATGGATTCAGCAAGCCGAGAATGGTGTAAATCAATGCGGACCAAAGCGCAGGAGCGATGAGCCCTCCAAGAACAATCGGCCTGCGCGGAAACATGGGAAGCATGGCGCCATACAGCACCCCCACTAGCGTCGACACGAGAGCGTGAAGACCAAGGGCAATTGCGAAACTGTCTGCATGAAACGAATAGAGCTGTGCCGGCCCGAGCTTCAGCGATTCGGAGTAAACTGCAGCAGCAAGAAGGTTGATCGGATACCATATGCTTTTGGCTTTCAGCACGCCGTACGCACAGGCGAGCATCGCCATGGCTACGCCGCCGGCAAGTCCACCCTTCACTCCCGCCGAAACTGGGTAAGTGTGAACCGGAAGCCAGACGCGCTGGTACGCCGGAATGGGAACCCGCTCAACCACACGCCGTTCGGTCGTGATGCGAATCTCTTCGTCAACCACTGGCACAATCTCTTCGTGCTCGTGCGGTAAGACTTCGCGAAACCAGCCGATGGTTCCCGCTAGAGCGAGCACCGCGCCAAGGAAACTTACAGAAACGCTGGTGACTAGTCCTGCAAATAACAAGGTGCATCCAAAAGCCAGGACAAAAGGCCAGGCTGTGGGCGCGGGCACCTCGATCGCACGTGGAGTCTGGCGGCTTTGGACGAATTGTTCCGTTGTCAGCAGCGTCGCCATTTCCTTCCCTCAGCGCCCCAGAACGTAAACCACGGTAAAAACGACGACCCAAACCGCATCCACAAAATGCCAGTACATTGAGAGCACCTCTACGCGACGGGAGTGCTCGATGCCAACCCGGCCGGCAAGAGCGAAAGTCGCCACAATGACGAGCATGATTATTCCTGCCGTGACGTGAAAGGCGTGCAGACCGACCAGTGAGTAATAGGTTGTCCCGAAGAGATTAGTGGAGATCGTCAGGCCATGCTCGTAGATCAGCCGATGCCATTCCTGTCCGGTTCCAAACAAGAACAGTCCACCGAGCAGAATCGTGACGGACCACAAGCTTAGGAATGCGCCGTGTCTGCCTCGTTGAAGAAATCTTCCCGCATAGTGAATCGTCAGGCTGCTGGACAACAGGCAGATCGTAAAGAAAATCGGCGTTTCGAGCACTTCAGTTGGAGTTGGACCCGTTAGGCTCTTGCCGACGTAGAAAAGATAGGCGACTACAAAAATCGTGAAAATCGACGACTCTGCGATGATCAGGGACGCCATCGCGACCTTGCCGCGATCGGGAAGATCCCACGGTCTCTGTGTTTCCGGGAGTGATATTGCTGTTGCGATCATTGCATTCTGCTTTCACTCATATTGGCTGTCCGGATCTTCCGGATGTTTCAAATCCCACAGGGGACGACGGCTCGCGACCAGCGGCACCGTGGCAAAGTTGTACGCTGGCGGCGGGGAACTGGTAGACCACTCGAGAGTCCAGGCGTCCCAAGGATCGTTCCCCGCTTTTGCTCCTTTGAAATAGGAGATGACAAGGTTGGCGATGAATACGAGAATCGCAATCGCTTGAATGAACGCGCCGATTGAAACGATCAGGTTCAAGGTATCCCAACCACGCCCGGGTTCGTAGGTGTAGATGCGACGCGGCATACCCAGCAATCCGGGAATGTGCATCACATCGAAAGTGAGGTGGAAACCGATAAAGAAGAGCCAGAAATGCCATTTGCCCAGACGCTCGCTTAGCATCCGGCCGGTCATCTTCGGATACCAGTAATAAAACGCTCCAAAGAGAGCAAACAAGATTCCACCGACGATTACATAGTGAAAATGCGCCACCACGAAATAAGACAAACTAAGCTGCCAATCGAAAGGCACGGCAGCCAGCATAATTCCAGTCAGGCCGGAGATGAGGAATTGGAATAAAAAACCGATGCAGAACAGCATTGCGGTTTTGAACTGAATCTGCCCGCCCCACATCGTACCAATCCAGTTGAAGATCTTAATCCCGGTGGGAACACCGATAGCCATGGTAGTGATTGCGAAAAAGCTATTGGCGTACGAGCTCATGCCAACTGTGAACATGTGGTGAGCCCATACGCTTAAACTGATAAACCCGATGCACACCGTGGCCGCTACCATCACGGGATATCCAAAAATTGGTTTGCGGGAAAAGACTGGGATGATTTCAGACACGAAGGCAAAAGCTGGAATGACCAATATGTAAACTTCCGGATGCCCAAAGATCCAGAAGAAGTGCATCCAGAGCACCGCTGAGCCTCCGGCCTGCGCGTCGAAGAAATGGCCTCCCAGATATCTATCGATCAGCAGCATGATCTGCGCAGCAGACAACGGTGTGATCACAATTAGAACCATGCCCGCCATCACAAGATTGAGCCAAGCGAACAGAGGCATGCGATTGAGCTTCATGCCGGGACACCGCAGGCAAAGAATTGTCGCGATGATGTTGATCCCCGTTCCAATGCTCCCGAACCCGGAAACCAGCAGCGCAAGCGTCCAATAGTCTGAACTATGCCCCGGCGAAAACGCACGTGCGGTTAAAGGTGCATAGGCCCACCAACCAACATCAGGGGCATTCCCCGCACCATACAGGCCGCTTCCGCCAA
>JASHOT010000020.1 GCA_030040965.1 Candidatus Sulfotelmatobacter sp.
ATGGCTGGATCGATGCCGTGGTTACGGTGTTGGGCGGGCATCCGGAGGTGTTTATGAATCGCGCGGACGGTCGAGGTGCCGCGCATTGGCTGACGATCACGTTGCGCGGTGCGCGAAGCAATCGTGACGGATTGGGCGCTCGGGTGGTGGTAAATGGGCAAACGCGATTCGCGACGACGGCGGGAAGTTATGAATCTGCCAATGACAAACGCATGCACTTCGGGCTGGGCGCGGCAAAAGCGGCGAAGGTAGAGGTGTTCTGGCCTTCCGGGATTCATCAGGTTGTGAACGATGTACAGGCCGATCAATTTATCGAGGTGAGAGAGCCGGAGCATCCATGACGAGACACTCGACAACTTGGTGCGAGAAGAAGCCGCGGATGAAAATCGTCAGTGCGCTCGTCTTCTCTTTTCTCATTTCTTGCGCTGCCTGGAGGACGGCTATCGCACAATCTCTCTCTCCGGAAGCCACGCAGCACTGGAATGCGGCGCGGCAGGCGGATACTCAGAAGCATTTCGATCTGGCTGTGACGGAATATCGGAAAGTTACGGAACTCGAACCGGGATTCGTGATGGGTTTCGTGAGTCTGGGGCAGGCGTGCATGGAGCAGCGCGACTTCGCAAGCGCGGTGGTTGCGCTCAAGCATGCCCTCGAACTGGATTCGACTTCCCCTCCTGCGCATCAACTTTTGGGCTACGCCTTGCTTGCGCAAGGATACGCAGCGGAGGCGATTCCGCATCTGGAGCGTGCTCACGAGCAGGGCGCGCTGGGGATCGCGCAGCTGGAGACCAGCCAATTTGCCGACGCGATCCCGAACCTCGAGGCGGGGTTGCAGAAGCGGCCGGGAGATCCCGATCTGCTGTATTACCTTGGCCGCGCCAGCGGACTTCTTTCGAAGCAATCGATCGACACGTTGCTGGCCGCTTATCCGGACTCGGCACGCGCGTATCAATCGATGGCGGAAAATTATTTTGTGTTGCGGCAAATGAACGAAGCCGAACAGAATTTTCAGCACGCATTGCAATTGCGGCCCGAGCTGCCGCATCTGCATCTTGAACTCGGCGAGGTTTACGCCATGACTTCGCGCTGGCCGCAAGCGGAGGAACAGTTTCGCGCCGAAGTGAAACTCCAGCCCGGAAATGCCGAAGCCGCTTACCGGTTGGGCGATGCGCTTCTGAAACAGGGGAAGGCGCATGAAGCGCGGGAGTCGCTGGAGCGCGCAGACAAGTTACAGCCGCAGATGCCGGAAACCTTGTACGCGTTGGGCAAAGCGGCTTCGGTGGAGGGTGATCTGGTCGCGGCTGAAAGATCGTGGGTCAAGTTATTGGCGATCGAGAAAGCAGGCGATCTGGCAGCGCAAACTCACTTTGCGCTCGCGGGACTTTATCGGAAAGAAGGAAAGACGGCGCAGGCCGAGAGTGAAATGCGGGACTTTCAGAAATTGCAGGACGGGACGGGGACGACGCCAAGCCCGCAATAAAGCGGATGGCGCGGTCCGACCTACGCGAGCTGGTTTCATCCGCTGCGGCTTTTCTAAGTACAAGCCTCGCGCCCGCTCAGCATGACAACTGACCACTACCTTCTGCTTCGATGATCCTTACTGCCCGAACTCGCCATAAATGTCGAGTTCGGTCGAGGTGGGCACAAAAACTTTACCGGCCGCGATGGTCGGCACGTTGAACTTGAGCGCGAGTCCGGCGGTATCGCGGCCATTCGCCGCCTGCGAGGTGTTGTAGAGTTCGTTGGCAACGTTGGTGGCGTCATAGGCGTGCAAAACGGCCGGCCCGCTCTGCGAAGGATCGCTGTAATCATAAGCGGAGTTGTCGATATCCCAAACGATGCCGTTCGACGCGCCGTTGGCGGAGAGCGATGCGGTCGCGCCGTGCATGTTGTATACCGCACTGCCGACAGATGTGGGCTGGGTTGATAATTGCTGGCCTGCATTCGCGCCCGCCGTCCAGCTGAATGCCCGAATTACGTCGGCGTCGCAGTGATAGTAGATAGAACCGTTCCAATAAACCGGCGTCGCGAAAATGTTGTCGTATTGTTGTGTGCCGGTCTGCACCGACTGCAGCACGTTGTTCGTGCCGCTGAATCCGCCCATGTCGAGCGGGTTCAAGACATAGATGTTTCCGTCCTTTCCTCCTCCGACGATCTCTTTTGAATATTGCGTATTGCCGGCGATCAGCACCGGCGATCCGCTGCCCAGATCGGCATCGTTGACTGCGAGCGTGTAGTTATTGTCCGGCGAGAAATAACTTTGGACTGTCAGGGCGCTCGGATTCAGATACAGGAACGCATCGTTGTAGCCAATCTGGGTATAGGCCGGAGGCGCTGATATCCACGCCTGATCACCGGAATCAGTGCCGCTCATCAAGTAGACATTTCCGGTTTCGTCGTCGATTACCGGAGCTCCACCGCTCGACCACAGTCCTCCGCCCTCGGCGCCGTTGGTGTCATCGAAAACCGCTTCCTGAGCCAGCGTGGCTTTGTCATAAGCGAGCAACCAGCCGTGGGTGCAACTGCCGAAGGCGATGTAAATTAAGTTTGTAACCGGGTTAAGCGCCAGGCCCATGCGTTGCAGGCAGGAGGATTCAAGGGTGTCGCCGTTATAGGTTGCGTTAAGGGCGACGGGGCTGCCCGGTAGTTCCGCGCCGGTGAGCGCGTTGAGCGCGTACAACCAGAACGGTGTCGACTGGCCAGAAATCTCGGCCACCAAGTACATTGTGTTGGTAGTCGAATCAATCACCGGAGTCGACAGCACTCCCACGGTGATGACGCCATACTCGTTGTTTTTCGTCACGGGTATTCCGAGGTTCACGTGCCAAAAAGTGTTGGCCGTTGAGGATGATGTTGCATCCGCGTCGAAAGCGTAAATGCTGTCATTCTGCGTGGTGACGTAGACGACATCGTGCGTGCTGCCGTTGATGCTGGCTTGGAACAGATACAGGGGCTGCGCGTAGATGGGACCATCCACGGGATACGAAACCAGTTTGCCGAATTGAGTTGAGTTGACGTTGGTGGGTGTGAGTTCGACTTCCTCGAGATACGCTCCATCGCGGGCGTCATCGTTGTGATAGGTGAGCACAGAAGCCTGGGCCGCATTGATCACGGTGAGAGCGGCCGAAACGGTTGCCGAAGAATCCGCGGCGCTGGCCGCCACAATCGTGTGAGAGCCGGTTG